>CALMHN010000166.1 GCA_937863745.1 uncultured bacterium
GGTAATTCAACTTTAGTACAAATTGATGGAATTAATATCTTAATTGATCTAGGATTAAATAATAAATATATATGTGATCAACTTCATCAGTTGGGATTAGAGTCAAGTGATATTAATTATTTATTAATAACTCATGGACATAAGGACCATACTGGTGCAATGTCAACATTCTTAAAAAAGAATAATCCTTTAATATTTGTAAATGAAAAGGTATTGGTAGACATACCTTTTCTTAATGATTATGATAATATTTCTTTTGAAAATGGTTTATTTAATATTACTGATGATGTTACTGTTGAAACTTTTAATTTAAGTCATGATGCCCCAGGTGCTAGAGGATATATTATAAGTGATGCTAAAAATTCTATGGTTTATATTACAGATACTGGTTATATAAATTCCCGATTATTGAATAAACTTACTGATAAAAGTGTTTATGTTTTTGAAAGTAATCATGATATCGAAATGTTATTACATGGTAGATATCCTAGTTGGCTAAAGAAAAGAATACTTTCGGATGAAGGACACTTATCAAATGAACAGGCTGGTTTTTATTTAAGCAGAATAATTGGACCGGATACAAAAAAGGTAATACTAGCTCACTTATCTCATGAAAATAATTCTCCTGATGTAGCGGTTGATACAGTAAAAAAATCATTAATTGATAATAATATATCATTTAACGATATAGAAGTTGCTAGTCAAAGAGAAAGGTTAGATGTGATAATTAATGATTAATATAGTATGTGTAGGTAAAATTAAAGAAAATTATTTAAGTGAAATGATTAACGACTATTATAAGAGAGTTAATAAATATCATAATGTTAATATTATTGAATTAAAGGATTCTAATATTAAAGATGAAGGGGATTTGATATTAAAAAATCTTAAAGGATTTATTGTAACAATGGAAATTGGTGGTAATAATCTTGATTCAATAACTTTGTCAAAAAATATTGCTTCTTGGTTAATGAACTATGCTAATGTTACATTTGTTATTGGTGGTTCTGATGGTATTGATGATAGGGTAAAGCGATTATCCAATTATAAATTATCATTTGGGGCAAATACATTTCCTCATGGAGTATTTAGAGCTTTATTGTTGGAACAAATATATAGATCATTTAAAATTTTAAATAATGAAACTTATCATAAGTAGGAGGATTTATGTTTGGTAATGATTGGGATAAAAAATTAATTAATGCTACTTCTAGTGAATATTTTCATAATCTTATGAATAATGTTTATAAAGAATACTCAATTAGGACGATATATCCACCTAGAGATCTAATTTTTAATGCATTAAAATCAACACCTTTTAAAGATACAAAGGTAGTTATTGTTGGACAAGATCCTTATCATGGCGAAGGTGAAGCAATGGGATTATCTTTTTCTGTTAATAATAATATAAAACTCCCACCTAGTTTAAAGAATATTTATAAAGAAATGTATGATGATTTAGGAATTGAGCCGGCCACAACGGGAGACTTATCTAAATGGACAAAAGAGGGTGTTTTATTATTAAATGCAACACTTACAGTTGTTAAAGATCAACCAAATTCTCATGCTAAGATTGGTTGGGGAAGGTTTACTGATTATATTATCAAGTGTCTTAATGCTAAAGATACGCCGGTTGTATTTATATTGTGGGGTAATTTTGCAAGATCTAAAAAAGAACTTATAACTAATCCTAAACATTTAATAATTGAGAGTGCTCATCCAAGTCCTTTTAGTTGTAATTATGGTTTCTTTGGTAGTAAACCATTTTCAAGAACTAATGATTTTTTAATTAAAAATGGTATGGAACCAATAGATTGGAATCTAAAATAAAAGACATCTTTCGATGCCTTTTTTGTTTATACAATTTTAGAATCAGCTATGACAATTTCAACTTCGTATTGTCCTTGAGGTTTATATTTATTAATTATACCAATGATACTTGTAGGAAACTTTTTCAATAAATTATTAAGGTTAGTATTATTTTCATTGTAGAAAGATTTCGCTGCAGTTATTTTGGTATCTGATTCATTTAGTTTTCTTAAATCATCTTTAAATTCTTTCTTTTTACTTATTTTAGGATAATCATTACTTAATAGATAAATAGTTTTAATTGATGCTGTTTCTTTTTTATCTAATTCAATCGTAGATATATTATTTTTTTCTTTCATATCTTTTAATTCATGATAATCTTTTAAATCAATTTTTGTATTTTTTTCAATAATGTCAGATGCATCTTTTATTAGCTCATATCTATTATTTAATTCTTTTTCTATTTCCTCTTGGGCTTTTTGGATTCTTATCTTATAAAATTCTAATGAACTAAGAGATTTTATATATGTACTTATAAGTAATGTTATAATTATTGCTATAGTTAATAAAATTATTATTGTCATGTTATCACCTAGAGTAATTATAGCATGAATTGGTTTATTATAATAGAAATTTAAAATAAAAATATATGTTATACTTAGCATGTTAGGATGTGTTATATATGGATATAAAATGTATTAATGTTGGGTATTTAAGAACTAACTGTTATATTTTAATTAAAAATAATGAATGCTTAGTAATTGATCCCGGTGATGAAGAGAAAAAAATAATTGATACTATTGGTAATAATAAAGTGCTTGGTATTTTAGTTACGCATCATCATGAAGATCATGTTGGTGTATTAAAGGAAATAAAGAATAAATATGGGTGTCCGGTTATAGAATATCCTGTTAATGAGGGTAATACTATCATTGGGAATTTTAGCTTTGATATTATATATTTCCCTGGACATAAAGATGATTTAATAGCTTTTTATTTTAAAGAATATAAGGCAATGTTTGTTGGTGATTTTATATTTAGGGATTCTATAGGTCGTATGGATCTTCCTGGTGGTGATTATAATAGTATGTTTAATAGTATAAATAAGTTACTTAAATATAAAGAAGATATTAAAATATATCCAGGGCATGGAGAATTTACTGATTTAGATTATGAGAGAAAAAATTTAATTAGATATTTTAATTAGAGCCTTATTTAAGGGATTTAATTATGATTTTTATGTGAAATTTAGATTTACTTTATTATATATGTGATATAATTGTGTCATAGGAGGAAAAGAGAAAATGAAGAAGTTTTTTGAAGAGCATGATTTGTTTAAATTAGCAGGAATTATGATGTTAATTTCAGCAATATTATCTTGGATATTAGTTTATTCTTATTATTCATCTGGTAGTTTAACAGTATTTACTGATTCTACTATGGTTGGTTTAACTAGATCAATCTTTGATGAATCTACAGTTGGTATATTTGATTTTAATACCTATGGTTTATTAAGTCTATATTACTTTACTATTACATTTGTATATGTAGCTGTAGTTGCAGGATTCTATAAGTTCTTAGGATCTTTAAATGCATATAAGAAGTTAACTGATAAGGTTGCTGATGTATTTAAAGGAAAGGAAAAATTATTTATTGCAATTAGTATTTTACTATATGCTGTATTAGCTAGTTTATCAACTGACTATATGTCATTATTAGTATTTGTACCATTTACAATAACTATCCTACACAAGTTAGGAATGGATAAGATTACAAGTTTAATTTCATCATTTGGTGGTATTTTACTTGGTATTCTTGGATCAACATATTCAACTAAAGTTGCTGGTATGTTAGTAGATTCTACTTATGGTATTGGTGTATCTTATGGATATGATTTCGTTATTGTATTATGCATTAGCGTTATTGCCTATGCTACATTACTATATTTAACATTTACTAGATTAGGTAAACTTAAAAAGAATGATAAAGATATCGTTCCTGATATGTTTGCTTCTGAAGAAGTAGAAGTTAAGAAAGATAGTAAGAAGAAGAGTCATTATGTAAATATTGTTCCTTTAGCAATTGTTTTAGGAATAGTTGGTTTAATCGTTGTATTAGCTTATATTGGTTGGTCTACTGCTTTAGGAGTAGATGCATTTAATAATGCTTATACATGGTTCACTGATGCTACATTATTTGGCTATCCTTTATTTAGTGTACTATTAGGTACTACTACATTTAAGGCATTCGGTAGCTGGGATTTATTTGGTGCTGCATCATTAATGATCATTGCTACAATTATTATTAAGATAATTTATAAAGTTCCTTTTGATACAATTATTTCCGAATATGGAAATGGTTTAAAAAAGATTCTTAAATCTATCATCTTATTAATGATGATCTATGCTGTTTTAATCTTCACAGTTGTATATCCTGCAATTCCTGGTGTTATCAATCAAATTGATGTTACTCTAGGTAGTGTTACTTGGTTACAACCTGTTGCTTGGGTTTTAAATGGTGGTATTGCAACATTGTTTACTGTAGACTTCCAATATACTATGAGTTTAATTGGTTCTCTATATGCAACATATTCAAATGTTCAAGCTGCTGGATTTGCTTTACAAGCTGCATATGGTTTAACAGCATTCATTGCTCCAACAAGTGCAGTATTAATGCTTGGTTTATCTATGCTTAATATTAAATTCAAAGATTATTTCAAATTTATTTGGAAATTCTTAGTTGCTATATTAGTTGTAGTATTAGTTATTCTTTATATTATGATGTTTATATAGTAAATTAGGACTCACTTAGGTGGGTTCTTTTTTATTGACTTAATTAATTAGTTATACTAAAATATAATCAGTGATACGGAGATAAGCATCTTAGTAATTATATAAAAGTTATTTTTAGAGAATGAATATTATAGCTGAAAGTATTCTAAATAAATTATATAATGAATTTCAATGTTTTAGTGTCAATCGCTGATAAGCGTTATAATATTAAGTGCATGAATTACTCATGAATTAAGGTGGTACCACGGGTTCTGACTCGTCCTTTAGTTCTTGAGTTTTTTTATTTAGGAAGGATATTTTTATGAACGAAAAGATTGATAGTATTAAAGAAAGTATTAAATCTGATTTAGACAAGGCTTATAATTTACAAGACATTGTTGATATTAAGGCTAGATATGTTGGAAAACAAGGTTTAATCACGGAAATGACAAAGAATATGAAAGATTATTCTATTGAGGAGAGAAAAGAAATAGGTAAGGTTACTAATGAATTAAAGAATCTTGCTAATGATATGATTTCTTCTAAGGAAAATAGTATAAAGGAAGCTTTATTAAATGAAAAACTTAATAAAGAATCTGTTGATATAAGTTTACCTGCTACTTCTATTCCTATGGGAGCTCCAAATATTTTGGAAAGTGTTATTGAAGAATTTGAAGAAGTATTTATGTCTATGGGTTATGATGTAGTAGACGGTCCTGAAATTGAAGAGGATAAATATAACTTTGAGTTATTAAATTTACCTAAAGGTCATCCAGCAAGAGATGCTCAAGATACTTTCTATTTACGTGGTGATGAGATTTTACTTAGAAGTCAAACAAGTCCTGTGCAGGCTCGTGTAATGTTATCTAAGGGTGGAAAAGAGCCAGTTAGAATAATATGTCCAGGTAAAACTTATAGAAGGGATAATGATGATGCTACACATTCACATCAATTTATGCAAATTGAGGGATTATTAGTAGACCATGATATTTCTTTAACCGATTTAAAGGGAACTTTTGATGTAATTGCAAAGAAATTATTTGGAGAAAACACTCAAACGAGATTTAGACCTAGTTATTATCCTTTTACTGAACCTTCAGTAGAAATGGATATTTCATGTTTTAATTGTAAGGGAAGTGGTTGTCCAATTTGTAAAAATACTGGGTGGATTACTATATCTGGTGCTGGTATGGTTCATCCTAATGTTTTACGTAATTGTGGCTATGATTCTTCTGTTTGGAATGGCTTTGCCTTTGGCTTTGGTGCTGAAAGATGTGCTATGTTGAAATATGGTATTAATGATTTAAGAGTTATTTATAATACGGATTTAAGAGAAACAAAAGTATTTGATAGAAAGGATGTTGATTAATCATGATTAGTATGAATTGGGTAAAAGATTACGTTAATCTTGATGGAGAAAATCTTCATGATCTTGCTACAAAAATTACTAAAGCTGGAGTAAATATTGAAGGTGTTTATTCTAAACATATAGATAATTTAGTTATTGGTGAAGTTATGGAGTGTATCCCTCATCCAAATTCTGATCACTTACATGTATGTCAAGTTAATGTTGGTGAATCTGAGTTAAGACAAATTGTATGTGGCGCACCTAATGTTAGAGCAGGTTTAAAGGTAATTGTGGCACTTCCTGGTGCTGTTTTACCTGGAGATAATAAGATTGAATCCGGTGTTATTCGTGGAGAAAAATCAGATGGTATGTTATGTGCTTTATTTGAACTTGGTTTAGAAGAAAAGACTGAGGAGACTTATGCAAAAGGCATTCATGAATTACCTGAAGATGCTCCAGTTGGAATGGATCCAATGAAATATCTTGGTGAAGATGATACTTTATATGATGTTGATATTCATAAACACCGTAATAACGATTGCTATTATCATATAGGATTTGCTTATGAAGTTGGTACTATTATAAATAAGAATGTTACTTTACCTGAAACTAAATATAATGTTGATAAGTCAGATGATGTTAACAATCATATTAAATTATCAATAAGTACTAAAAAATGTCCATTTTATTTAGGTAAGATGGTAAAAAATGTTAAGATTGGTGAATCCCCAGATTGGATTAAAAAGAGATTAATATCAGCAGGTATGAGAAGTATTAATAATGTTGTTGATATTTCTAACTTTGTAATGCTTGAATTTGGTCAACCAACTCACTTCTTTGATGCTGATAAATTAGGATCTAATGTATTAGTTAGAGATGCTATTGATGGTGAACAAATGGTCACTCTTGATGGAATAAGCAGAGATTTAACATCTTCTGATATTGTTATAACCGATGGTAATAAACCAACTTGTATTGCTGGTGTTATGGGTGGAGAATCTGTTGAAGTTGATGATTCAACAAAGAATATTTTTATTGAATCTGCTATATTTGATGCTGTTTCTATTAGAAATACTGCTAATAGATTAAATTTGAAATCTGAAGCAAGTACTAGATATGGTAAAGGTTTAAATTATGAGTATACTATCATGGCTATGGATAGATGTTGTTCATTGCTTCAAGAGTATGCAGGTGGAACAGTTATAGATGGTAGTGTTCTTTATGATGTAGTTGATAAAACTCCTAAGACTGTTGATTTTACAGTAGAACAAATAAACCATTTATTGGGTATTGAAATTAGTTCTGATGATATGAAACATGAACTTGAAAGATTAAGCTTTGCTTATGATTTTGATGGTGATTTATTTCATGTAACTATTCCTAATAGAAGATTAGATATTGAACCAAATGTTGCTGATATGGCTGAGGAAATTGGACGTTTATATGGATATCATAATTTAGTTGATACTTTACCTAAGGTAACAACAAAACGTGGTGTTTATGTTGGTGATGTTGGTATGCGTAAGAGTATATCTAAAAGATTAAGAAGCCTTGGAGTTAATGAAACTAAGACTTATACATTAGTTAGTCCTGAAATGGCCTCTATGTTTAAATATGACAATAAAACTAACGTTATATTACCAAATCCTATGAGTAGTGATAAATCTGTTATACGTACAACTTTAATTCCTAGTTTAATTAATGTTTATGATTATAATAATGCTCGTAAAGTACCAAATATTATGCTTTATGAAATAGCAAAAGTTTATGATGTAGATTTTAATGAAGAACAAAAAGTATGTATTTTAATTAAAGGTAATTATATTGAAAATAATTGGAATCATACAATTGTAAAAGCTGATTTCTTTGTACTTAAGGGAATTATTGAAAATATATTTGATTATTTAGGATTTAAAAATAGATATTCATTTGAAGTTGCAAAATGTGATGAGTTACATCCTGGAGTTTCTGCTAATATTTTATTAGATAGAAAGCCAATAGGTATAATAGGTCGCGTTCATCCTTCATTAAGAAAAGATGATATCTATGTTGCTGAATTCTCAATGACTAAACTATATGAATGTAGCGTTAAACAAGTTAAATATAAAGAAGCTTCTAAATATCCAGAGATTGAGAAAGATGTTGCTTTCATTGTTGACAATGAGACAAAAAATTCCGATATTGAAAGTATTATTAAAAAATCAGGTGGAAGATTACTTGATAATGTCGAAATCTTTGATATTTATAATAATATTGAAGAGGGTAAGAAATCGATGGCTTACAATTTGATATTTAAAGATCCTACTAGAACTTTAAGTGATGATGAAGTAATGGAAGTATTTAATAAAATAATAAATGATGTTACTTCAAAGTTAAATGCTAAGTTAAGAGATAAATAAAATGGGAAGATTAACTATATGTTAACCTTCTTTTTTGATATAATAATATTAGGAGGATTTGCATATGGATTACTTATCAAATTTAAATAAAGAACAACTGGAAGCAGTAAATCATATCGATGGACCTTGTCTTGTCATGGCAGGTGCTGGATCCGGTAAAACTAAAGTATTAACTACAAGAATTATTAATTTAATAGATCATGGTATTAGAGATTATAATATACTTGCTATTACATTTACCAATAAAGCTGCAAAAGAAATGCGTGATAGAGTAAATAATATGTATGGTGATGTTTCATCTTTCATTGGGACATTCCATTCATTTGGTTTAAGAGTGTTAAAAGAAAATTATATGGAAGCTGGATTAAGTCCTAAGTTTAATATAATAGATTCTGATGATTCTTTAGCAATTATAAAAAAAATAATGAAGAATAATAATATGGATCCTAAGAAATTTAGCCCATACGCAATTAGAAATAAAATATCTTTTATAAAAAATGAAATGCTTTCTGATGTGGAACTTGATAGAACATTTAATACAGAGTTTGATAAAATGTGTGTATCTATTTATAGAACTTATAATAGAATACTGCAAGAATCGGATGTGTTGGACTTTGATGATTTATTAGTAAAGCCTGTGGAAATACTTGAAGGTAATCATGATATCTTGGAGCATTACCAAGATAAATATAAATATATATTGGTAGATGAGTATCAGGATACTAATCCAGTTCAATATCGATTATGTAAATTGCTTGCAAAGAAATATCGTAATTTATTTGTTGTTGGTGATATGAATCAAAGTATTTATGCGTTTAGACAAGCTGATTATAAGAATATTGTTAACTTTGAGAAGGACTATAATGATTGTAAAGTGGTAAAACTTGAAGAAAATTATCGTAGTACTAATAATATTTTAAATGCAGCCAATTGCGTTATTAAAAATAATGTTCATCGTAAAGATTTAAAACTATGGTCTGAAAAAGGCGATGGTGTAAAAGTAAAATATATGCGAAGTTATGATGAAAGACATGAAGCAACATTGGTAACTTCAAAAATCAAAGAACTTATTAATCAAGGCTATAAAAAAAGTGATATGGCAATTTTGTATAGGACAAATGGTCAATCACGTGTAATGGAAGAAGAATTGCTAGCTAACAATATTCCTTATAAAGTATTTGGAAGTATATTTTTCTATAGTCGTAAAGAAATAAAAGACTTAATTGCCTATTTAAGATTAATATATAATACAAATGATACAATTAGTTTAAGAAGAACAATTAATACTCCTAAAAGAGGAATTGGTGATACGGCTATAGCTAAGGCTGAAGCACTTGCTAGTGAATCTCATATACCTTTGTATGAAGCTTTAACTTCTGAAAGGGAATTAAAATTTAAAAAGTTAATTGAAGAGTTAATTGAAGATTCAAAAAATATGACTTTAACGGATTTAGTTGAAGATATAATTACTAAATCAGGTATGAAGGAAGAATTAGAAGTAGAGAAATCCTTGGAGTCCGAATTAAAATTAGATAATTTAATGGAATTCAAGTCAATAACGGAATCATTTGAAAATGAAACTGGGACGGCAGATTTAGGTATGTTTCTTGAACAAATATCTTTAATATCCGATGTTTCTTTGCATTCTGAAGATGGTGATGAAGTAACGCTTATGACTATTCATTCGGCTAAGGGTCTTGAGTTTACTGTTGTCTTCTTAGTTGGTATGGAAGAAGGAATATTTCCTCATTCCAATGCTTTACTTGAAAGTGATGGCTTGGAAGAAGAAAGACGTTTATGCTATGTAGGTATTACAAGAGCAAAAGAGATGCTATTTATTACTAATGCTAAGAGGCGTATGCTATATGGACATCAAACACAAAATATGCCATCAAGATTTATCGCAGAGATAAGTGATGAATATCTAGATAAAGAAAATGATGTTAAAGATAATATCTTTGATGAAAAAACAATAGATTCTAGTAAGATGTATATAAGTGGTAATAATGATGATATTAAAGTTGGAGATAAAATTGAACATGATACTTTAGGTATTGGTGTTGTCGTAAAGGTTGATGGAAGCTTAATAGATGTTGCTTTCAAGTCAGAAGTAAAAAAGTTAATGAAAAATCATAAGAGCATTAGGAGGCTTTAAATGAAAAATAAAACTTTGGTTATCTTGGCAGCTGGGATGGGATCACGTTTTGGAGGAATGAAGCAGGTTGAACCTGTAGGACCTAATGGAGAATTTATTATTGATTATTCAATATATTCGGCTTTAAGATATGGATTCAACAAGGTTGTATTTGTTATTAAGGAAGAATATTATGATATATTTAGGAATACTATTGGTAAAAGAGTTGAAAGTAAAGTTCCAGTTTTCTACGCATTTCAAAAATTAGATGATATTCCTGAAGGATTTAGTGTTCCTGAAGGTCGTGTAAAGCCTTGGGGAACGGCGCATGCTTTATATTCAGCAAGAAAATATATTGATTCTAACTTTGGAGTAATCACATCAGATGATTTCTATGGTGATGATGCTTTTAAGGAATTATCTTTAGGATTGAATTCAAATGATTATGTTATTGTTGGTTATCCTTTAATAACTACAATGTCAGAAAATGGTGCGGTTAAGCGTGGCGTTATAATAAGCGAAAATAGCAAAGTTAAGGAGATTATTGAATCTTCTTGTGAAAAGGTTGATGAAGGTGTTAAATGTGTTCCTTTAGATAAGAATAAGAAGGAATTTATTGTACCCGATAATCAAAGTGTTTCAATGTTAATGAATGGTTTTACCACTGAGATGATTGATAAAATTGGTAATTGTATGAAGAAAGCTTTTGAAAATAGTAAAGATGATTTAATTAATTATGAAATGCTTTTACCTGATATCATGGATGAGAGTATCAAGGAAGGCAAAACGATTAACTTGATTGATACTACTAGTAAATGGATGGGTATGACTTATAAATCAGATCTTGATTTAGTTAAGGACTTTATTAAGGGAGAAATCAAAAAAGGTACTTATCCTGAAAATTTATGGAAATAGTTTCTAAATATCTAACTTAGGTTAGATATTTTTTATATAAAAAAGGTGCTTAATTTGGTATAATAATGATGGTGATAAATATGACTATTGAAAGATATAATGAACTTGTAGATTTATTAATAAAAGCTAATTATGAATATCATGTTATGGATAATGCAATGACATTGTCGGATGAAGAATATGATAATTATATAAGGGAATTATATGAAATTGAGGATAGTCATCCTGAGTGGAAAAGAAAAGATTCTCCTACTAATCAAGTTGGTGGAGAAGTTTTAGATAAGTTTGATAAGATAACTCATAAAATACCTATGATGAGTTTACAGGATGTTTTTAATGAAGATGAAATTGTTGATTTTGATCAACATATCCGTGATGCTGGATTAGATCCTATTTATGTATGCGAACTTAAGATAGATGGTTTATCTGTTTCATTAAGATATGAAAATGGTATTTTAGTATCTGGTGCGACTCGTGGAAATGGTATTGAGGGAGAAAATATTACCAATAATGTTAAGACGATAAAAGAGGTCCCTCTTAAATTAAATAAGCCTATTGATATTGAGGTTCGTGGTGAGATATATATGTCTCATGATACTTTAGATAAATTGAATGAAGAAAGAACTATGAATGGTGAACCAATTCTTAAGAATTGTCGTAATGCAGCTGCTGGTTCAATTAAGCAATTAGATTCAAAGGTTGCAGCTCATCGTAATCTTGAAGTTTGGATTTATCATTTACCTAATCCAGAGGATTATGGTATTAAGACTCATCATGAAGCATTAAAATTCATGTCTGATTTGGGATTTAGAGTTAATCCTAATAATAAGATTGTAAAAAATATTGATGAAGTAATGGCTTATATAGAAGAGAAGAAAAATGCTAGAGAGTCTTTACCTTATGACATCGATGGTGTTGTTATAAAACTTGATGATTTACAGGGCCATGAGGTAATGGGAAATACAATTCGTTTTCCTAAGTGGGCTGTTGCTTATAAATTTCCTGCTAAAATAGTTCAAACTAAATTGAAAGATATAATATTTACCGTTGGAAGAACGGGACAAGTAACTCCTAATGCAGTATTAGAACCGGTTATGGTCATGGGCTCGTTAATATCTAGAGCTACCTTACATAATGAAGAATATTGTTTAACTAAAGACATTCGTGTGGGAGATACTGTTAGAATTATTAAAGCAGGTGATGTAATACCCCGTGTTGATTCGGTCGTGATGGAAGCAAGAACTGGTTTGGAAGAACCATTTAAGATGACTGATGTTTGTCCTATATGTGGATCTAAATTAGTAAAAAAAGATGCATCTTATTATTGTAAGAATGATGATTGTTCTAAGAAAGAAATGGAAAAACTCATTCATTTTGCCTCAAGAGAAGCTATGTATATTGAGGGTTTAGGTGAAGGTGTAGTTGAAGATTTTTATAATCTAGGTTATCTAAAAACTTATGTTGATATATATCGTTTAAGCGATTATATTGAAGAACTAAAACTAATTGAAGGATATGGTCATAAATCTATTTCTAAATTAATGGAAAGCATTGAAAATTCAAAACATAATTCATTAGAAAGATTATTATTTGGAATTAATATACGTTATGTAGGATTTAAGACAGCAAAAATCTTGGCTATTAGATTTAAGAGTATTGATAATTTAATGCAGGCATCATTTGAAGAACTTAATTCTATTCGTGATGTTGGTGATGTTATTGCTCAAAGTGTAGTTGATTATTTTCATGATGAAAGTAATCTAAGTATTATTAATGAATTAAAATCTTTCGAGGTTAATATGACTTATCTTGGAAATGATGCTTTAAGTGATACTTATTTTTCGAATAAAACTTTTGTTTTGACTGGTGGATTAAGTGATTTTACTAGGGATGAAGCTAAAGATAGAATTGAAGAATTGGGTGGTAATGTATCTGGTTCCGTTTCTAAGAAAACAAATGTTGTAATTGCTGGAGAAGATCCTGGTTCTAAATATGATAAAGCAGTTGAACTAGGTATAGAAATATGGGATGAAGATAAATTTAAGGAGATGTTAGACAAACAATAACATCTCTTTTATTTATGGTATTTATGTTGTATAATTTAAGTACTAATTTTGAGGAGAATGTTTTGTGAAAAGATTAAAAAAGTTTTATAGAAATAATAGAATTTATTGCATATTAATGTTAATTTCTTTAGTTTGTCTAGTATTGATTATTTGTTCAGTTATATTTTACTTTATACATCAAAGTCTTTCATCTGTGTATGGAGATCGTTTAAATGAGGTAAGTGAACATCCTGTTACTAGTGAATTATCAAGTATGGAAGATTACTTTAAGAAGCAAAGTATTGTAACTAATGTGAGTGTAAGACTTCAGGGTAAAATTATTTATGTAGATTTTTCTGCTTCTAGTAGTGCTACAAATGATGATATTAATAATATTTGTACTGATTCTTTATCTTTATTAACTGATGATCAAAAATCTTTTTATGATGTTCAATTTATAGTTACTAGAGATAATTTGAATCCATATTTAGGTAGTAAGTCAGCTAGTAGTACAGTTATTTCATGGGGTAATTATACTTATGAAACAACCACTGCGGCTCAATAGGTGAATTTATGAAGTTTAAGAAAAAGTATTTGTTTTTTATAATTATTCCTATTGTTATTTTAATATTATTAGGAGTTTTCTTGTATAGAGTATTAGTAAATGAGAATTCGCTTTCTAATGCAGAGAAGAAATGGATAGATCAAAATTCGACAAAAGTTTTATCAATTGTTGTACCTAATGATATTCCTGTATTTGGTAGTACAGGTGCCGGAGTATTCTTTGATTTTGTTGATTACCTAGGTACTGATTTAGGTATTAATATTAATAAAAATACAGTTTCATATTTAACGGATTCAGATGGATATGGATTTGAAGTATCTGATGCTTATGATAATTCTAAGTTACTTTTATATACTGATCATTTTGTATTAGTTAGTAAAAAGGCTGGTATTGTTTATAATACAGATTCAATACCTAATTTGCATGTTGGCATAATTGATAGTACTTCAAGTGTTGTTACTAATTATTATGGTGTTACAAGTGATTCATTTGTTGTTTATAAAAATTATTCGGATTTAACAACGGCTTTAAGTAATGGAACATTAACTTATGCTTTAGTACCATTGAATGAATATAAAGATATTTTAATTCAAGATGACATTAATATCTTGGCTCATGTATCTGATTTAAATAAATATTATTATTTTAGATTAGATAAAGATGATACAGTTAATTCAATTTTAACTAAAGAGTTTAACAAGTGGAAATCAAAAAAATATCAATCATCTTATAATAAAAATAATTATAAGTTATTTATTAATAAATTAGGTATTACTCAAGCTCAAGAGAGTGCATTAACTAATAAAGTTTATACTTATGGTTTTACTGAGAACAAGCCTTATGAGATATTAATGAATTCAGAGTATGGTGGTATTACTGCTCAATATCTAAGAAGTTTTTCGGAGTTCTCTGGTGTAGAATTTACTTATAAAAAATATAGTAATAGTACTAAGCTTGCGGAAGCCGCTATTAATGGAGATATTGATTTATATTATAATTATTATAATTTAATTACTAATTATATTGATTCAGGTGCTCTTGGTAGAATTGACTATGATGTTATTGTTGATAATAGTATTGAGTTAAGTTTAAGCAATATAAATGGACTTTCTTATCATGATGTTTATGTTTTAAAGAATTCATATTTATACGATATGATTAAGAACTTACCTGGTATTAATATTATTACATATGATAAACTTTCTGATTTGAGTAAAATAGTTCAGAAGAAAGCAATTATTTTAGTGGATTCTAATACATATACTTATTATTTAAATAAATTAACTACTAATTATTCTGCTAGATTAAGTGGTACTTACACTGGTTCGACTTATTCATTTAGATATAAAAATGATTCGGATATATTTTATAAATTATTTGATTCTTATACTAAGACTATTGATCCTAGTGATTTGGTAAGACTCGGTGTTACTACTTATAATAATGTCGAATCTCAAGGTAAAATATTTAATACTATTGCTAAATATACTTTAATTGTTGTATGTTTAGGCGTTTTATTTACCTTTGTATATAAGAAGAAGAGAAAACCGATAATGAATATTAAGGTTAAAAAGATAGATCGTATAAAATATGTTGATATATTAACGTCTTTGAAAAATAGAAATTATTATAATGATAGATTAGCTGTTTGGAATAAAAATAGAATATATCCTCAAGCATGTATTGTTTTTGATATTAATAATGTTAAGAAATTAAATGATTCATATGGTCATGAAGAAGGCGATAAGCAAATTCAAGCTGTTGCCAATGTATTATTTAGAAATCAAATTGATAATACAGAGATTATGCGTATGGATGGTAATGAATTCTTAGTATATATGGTCGGATATTCAGAAAAGCAAATTGTTTCTTATACTAAGAAATTAGTTAAAGGGTTCAAAAAATTACCTTATGATTATGGTGTTGCTATGGGTTATTCTATTATAGATGATGATACTAAACTTGTTGAAGATGCCTATAATGAAGCATTGATTAAGATGCGTGAAAATAAGGGTGTAATTGAGAATGAAGAAGAATAAGAGAGCTTTAATTAAATTAAAATTAAAGAAATATTTTAGTGATATTTTTAAAATAATAATGATGCCTGAAATGGCCATGTTACCCGGGCAGGTTGCTTTCTTCTTGCTTTTATCTTTGGTTCCAATTATTACTCTTGCGTGTTATCTTGCTCAAACATTTGGATTTAGTGCTGATGTACTTACGGGAATGATTACTGATGTTATTCCTGGTGGTGGTAAATACTTAATACCTAATTTAGTTGATGGATCATTAAATATTCCTACCGTCTTAGTACTTATTTGGATGTTTTATATTGCTACCAATGGTTGTAATACCATTATATTAATAAGTAATCAAATATATGGATTAAAACAATCTACATGGATTGCTAGAAGAATTAAGTCTATGTTTATGACAATTGCCATCGTGGCTTTATTAATATTTTTATTATTAGTATCCGTATATGGTGTTCGTTTTGCAGATCTTTTCACTTTTTTACCATATGGTGATAAGATTTATGAATTTCTAAGAATGATGAAAATGCCTGTAATATTTATCATATTAATATTTTTCTTAAAGGCTTTTTATAATTTTGCTCCCGATCGATTAAGTGTTAACAATCATATTAATGTTGGCTCTATTTTCACAGCTATAGGCTGGTTAATAATTACATTAATATATGGATTTGCTGCTAATAATATGAATAATTATCAAATTGCTTATGGTGATTTAGCTAATATTGCTATATTGATGGTTTGGTTGTATTTTATATCATATATATTTGTTA
>CALMHN010000167.1 GCA_937863745.1 uncultured bacterium
AAGGTAATAATAACATACCTGTAGCACCTAATCAAAGTAATGATGGTCGCGCTCAAGTAATTGGTGTACTTCGTAAAGATAAAATAGGTAAGCCAATTTTAGTTGTTGAATTATTTGTTCTATTTGCAATTGTTTTAATTGCACTTCCTTTTATGAATACAATGTTTAATGATGAAAGTAGTTCATTATATAAAGCATTACATGGAACTGTAGATGATATTACAACAACAACAGTTGCCACCGACAATGATTATTTAGATGCTTCTAAGAGTCAATTATTATCTACTTCATTAAAAATGCATTTTAATAATCTTTATATGGAAGATTTTAGTATATCAGGTAATACTTTGAATTGTACTATGTATAGTTACAATGGAGTAATGGATATGGACGGAGGAGAATATTATTTAAATATATATTCTAGTTCAGGCAATTTAGTAGGAGCAATGAAAATTACAGGTTCTTATGATTATGAGAAAACAGCTGTATCATTAATATCTTCTGAATTTAATTTTAATAGTAGTTATCAATATTCAGTTAAAGTTGTAAAAATGAAGGAAGCTGATTATCCAGATATAACTATTACTTCTGATGAATCAGGTTTAGGTTTTATTACATGTAGTAAAGATAAGAGAGTATTAACATATAACTTTAAGAATCAATATTTAATTAGTATGAGTGATACAGAAAGTTATGCTGTAAAAGATTATACTGATAATACTAAGTATTTAGCTATATATTCTAAGTATCAAACTAAGGCTGCTTTATTTGGTAGTCTTGCAAGTACTGAAGAAAATGATAATGGATTTACTTATAAAGCTGTAATTGATTTAACAGTAGATGGTTATACTTTACCTGAAGGATTAGAGGATAATAAATATTATCCACTTGATTCTAGAGCAAAGATCATTAAATATGCATTAATTGGACAAGGATATGCGTGTAAATGAGTGAATATAATTTTTATATAGATGATTTTCAAGGACCTTTAGATTTACTTATTCATTTAGTTAGAAGTAATAAAATGGATATTTATAATATTAATATAGAGAGTATAACTAAACAGTATATTGATTTTATAAATAATTGTAAGGATAATTCAATGGATGTTCAATCTGAGTATTTAGTGATGGCGGCTGAACTTATTCATTTAAAGAGTAAATTATTATTACATCAAGATGATGATGAAGATGATGATAATTTTGAATTAAATTCAGAAGAAGACTTACAAAATAAATTATTGGAATATGAAGAAATGAAAAAATTAACAGGAGAGTTTTCTTTATTAGAAGACAAGAGACATAATTTTTATACTAAGTTACCTAGTGATTTAAGTGAGTATAGAGATGAAAATGTTAAATTATCTCCAGATACAACAGTAGATGATTTGGTTAATGCCTTTCAATTATTTTTACAAAGAGAGAAACTTAATAGACCTCTTAATACAAAGATAACAAAGAAAGAATATTCAATTAAAGATCGAGAAATAGAAATTAAAGATATGCTTAGTAAAGTTAAAAAATGTGAATTTACTAAGTTATTTAAAGAAATAAATAAACCATATGTAGTGGTTACATTCTTATCAATATTAGAAATGAGTAAAAATAAAGAAATATTAATTAATCAAGATAAGAATTATGGTAGTATAATGATAGAAATGATGTGAACATATGAATGAGCAAGATGAAGAAAAAATGGGTGTTCTAGAAGGAATCTTGTTTGTTGTTGGTGATGAAGGAATTAATCTTGAAAGTTTAGCGCAAATAATGAATATTAAAGAAAGTAAAGTTAAGGATTTATTGATGGAGTTAAAGAAACGATATGAAGATAAATCTCATGGATTAAGAATTTCTTATTTGGGTGATGCTTTTAAATTAACAACAAAGCAAGAACATAGAGAGTACTATGAAACATTAGTAACAAATCCTGGAACTAATAAGTTATCACAGGCAGCTTTGGAAACACTTGCGATTATAGCTTATAATCAACCTATTACAAATCCAGAAATATCAGAGATAAGGGGAGTGCAAACGGGTGAATTAGTTAGGAAATTAGTTGCTAAAGGATTAATAAAAGAAGCTGGTAAAAGTGATATGCCAGGAAGACCAAATTTATATAAAACAACTAGTGAATTCCTTGATTATTTTGGTTTAGCAACTATTAGTGATCTACCTGAAGTTAAAACTGATAATGAAAATAGTAGTGAAGATGAAACGGAATTATTTACATCAATGTATAAAGATGTTAAATAGAAGGATGGAAATATGAATAAAGAGGAAATTAGAGTAGTAGTAGATAAAGTAATTAGTATTATTAAGGCTATGGGTGATGGTGAGTCTAGCAGTATTAATGAAATAATTAATGATAATAATATGGAAAC
Source organism: uncultured bacterium (assembly GCA_937863745.1). Lineage (GTDB taxonomy): Bacteria > Bacillota_I > Bacilli_A > RF39 > UBA660 > UBA6985. Next base: position 2,381 of record CALMHN010000167.1, read on the forward strand.
TAAGGATAAAATAATTGTTAAGAATTATGTTACTGAAGAGTTAAAGAGAGATGATATATGTCTTGACTATGGCTCTAGTAATGAAGGATTAGATGATAAATTTAAAAAAAGTTCTATTAGTAAATTAATTATTGATTTAAGATTTCATAATGAAAAAATTAGTAAAGGTAATATTGTAAATAATACAACAAAGTTTGTATTAAGTGGTACTAAAGGTTCTATTAGTTCAATTATTAAATTTGTTTCTAGTGATGAAGATGGTGGTTACTATGGTGCTACATCTGCAGCTTTAACATTTAAAATGAATGATAGACTTAACGAATTTAAAGAGATTATAAATACTATTAAAAATGGTAATTATAAACATAGTGAAGATAATTATACAGTTGGTGTATTTGATAAAAGATATTTAAACTATGCTGATATTATAATTGATAATGAAGAATATGAGATACTATTAACTGATAATTTATTAGGTAGACTTATGGGTGTTATTAAGATGAATGAAGTTAGTAATACGGCATATGCTGCTTATATGGATTTAAACAAAAAATAAGAGAAATAATTAAATTTCTCTTTTTCTTTGCCTTCCTTTTTCTTCTAAAGGTAATTGGTAGGCTGGATCATTAATTAGAATGTTAAAGTCTCCATTTTTTCTTGTTATATTGTATGGATGAGTTTGACTAAATACTTTTCTTTCTGCTTGAGGCATCAATAGAACTTGATCAGCTATATCAATATGTAAAATACCATCTAGATGATCTAATTCATGAGATAAAACAGTTGCAGGAAATCCTTCAAAGGTGTCAGTGTATTTAATACCTTCAGTTGTATAATATTCAAGTACAATACCATATGGACGTCTTACATGTCCAAGATTATCTAAGCAACTTGCACAGGCTTCCCAGTAATCTGTCATTCCATATTTTGCTAATACTTTGGGATTAATTAAAACCTTATTTTCATTGTAAGAACGTTCTTCTTCGGTTTCATTGTTACTTTTCATTTTGTTAATAATATCAATATTAGTATTTTTTAAATAAATCAAACGTTTAGGTATTCCAAGTTGCACAGAAGCCATTGCCATGACAGCATTTTCTTCACAATATTTTTCTAATACTTCAATATCCTTTTTTAAATCTTTATCATATAACTTTACTGGTTTCGATATTTGTCTTAAATAGGCTTCATTATCTTTTATTGTTAAAGCTTCCATTTATTTCTGTTCCCTTCTAAATGGTATTATTTTAGCACTTCTTATTTTATTGTGTTTAAGTGCTTTATCTATTTTTATTTCTTCTTTGCTTCGATAACCTTCAACTATGGCATCAACATAGTCGGACTCAAGGATAACAGGAGATAAATAGGAAATAGCAGTTTCTCTTGATACTTCTTTACAAACAGGCCCATGTTCTTTATAGTAATCTATTTTTTCTTGAGCTTTTTTAGTAGCTAATTTAATGCGTTCAATAATATTTTCTTCTTCACCAGGTAGATAGGGAAATTTTTCTTCTAACTCACAATCTTTACTTAGAGAGTCATACATAAAAATATCTAAATCAATACTACCTATAAAGTTTGTGAAATTGTAACTACTAGGATCATTTTGAAGTGATTCACTTATATTATTTAAGGTATTAAATACAAACTCATATTTTTTAACTATTAATTTATTTACTAATTTCATAAATATCCCTTTTCTTTGCCTTATATTTTATATCATATAGTTTGATAAAGCAAATAAAAAAACTAGGATATTTCCTAGTTATTAACTTATGGTGCCTCTGGTCGGACTCGAACCGACATGATATTGCTATCACTGGATTTTGAGTCCAGCGCGTCTACCAATTCCGCCACAAAGGCATTACATGGATATTATAACATATGGTTATTAAAATGTCTTTAATAAAATTTTAAATAAGTGTTCTATTAAAGTTTTTATATTTGTTATATAATAATCTTGAGGTAGATATGCTATGGCTTATATTAAATTTAATAGTTATAATGAATTTCTTAAGTATGCTAGTTCATTACCTGATGATAAAAGTAAAATAGAATTAATAGGTAATTATTTTGTTCATAATGTTAGTTACAATTATGCAATTCTTATTAAAAACAAATTATTAAGTAATCATTTGGATGAGATGATTGTTTTAAATAATACATTCGATGGATCTAATGAAGAAAGCAAGAAGGCTGGTTTAGAGGCCTTAAAGTCTTTATTAGTTGATGAAACAAGTTTAGTATTTAATAATAAAGAATTAATGAATGAGACAATAGATAAGTTAATGTCTTTATTTAGTCATTACTATGGATCTAAAGATAATGATGGTAATAATATAACTTTATTAAAATCAATTAAATTAGTATCTGAAGAAGTTGAAGATGATGTTCAGGATAATGGTTTGATAAAATATGGTGTATGTGGTGATTATGCAACCTGGATTTATAAATGCTGTAGTGATTTAGGAATTGATTGCAAGATAGTAACAGGTAGAGATAAGTTATTACATGCTTGGAATTATATAAATGTTGATTCTAATAATGTATTTATGGATGTTACAAAGGCAATACATGTACGTGATGAAGTTGATACTGGTAATAATAATACAATTCCAAGTGATTGGTTTATGATGGATGCAAGTACTATGTTTAATTTAGAACCTGGTCTTGAAATACATGCTATAGGTAATTATGTATTTGATAAACCAGTTAATGCTGATAATTATAAGGAGTTAGTTCCAAGCGTAAGACATTAATGACAAGTAAAATCTTGTCATTTTTCTTCTTTATTATATAATTATATATGGTAGGTGACTAAGGTGTTTAAATTAGAAAACTTAAAGTTTCTAGTAAAATATAATTGGCATGATTATTTTAATAAGATGACTTTAAATTATGATAAATGTAAATTAAATAAAGAAGAAGTGGAAGATATATTATCTGGTTCTATAATATCAATAATATTTCTTGTATTTTCTCTTATTGCTACATTAGGAATGGTATTAATACTTAAAAACAATAATATAGGTTTAAATAAGTCAGGTATTATTGATAATATTAATTTATTTACTTTTATTCCTATAATAATACCTATTATTATATTGATTGTTTATGCCTATTATTATAAGAGTAGTGAATCATTTAATAATAATATTAATTTTATAATATCTTTATATTCTTTTATTAGTATAGCTTTTATTGTTGCTTGTTCATTTGGTTGGATATCATCTATGAAGTTTGATGCTTTCTTTGGTATTATTGGCCTTATATCGGAAATAGGTAGTATCTTAGGTAATTTATTTATATTAACGGGAGAATTAAAACTTAATGAGAGAATGAATGAGTTATATAATGAAGAACATCGTGATCGTATAAATCATCCAGATATTAAGATTAGTCAAATAAGTGTAGATGAAATTTCTATACATAAATGATATTTATTAATTACTAAATTATGTTATAATTTATATATAATAGAGGTGGACTTATGAACGAAAAGGGATTAATAGAACAGGTATTAAGAGTTATAAATAAAAATTATTCTAATATTTATGTTATTGATATATTAGATGATAAAGTATATGCTTTTGATTTTACAGTAGCTAATTCATTAATAATAAAAAACGTAAATTCTTATACTGATTTTATTGAAGTAGCAAAGAAGTTTGTACATCCTGATGATTTATCAAGTTATTTTGAAGCATTATCTTTAAATAAACTCGAGGCAGCAAAAGAAGCTGGAAATGATGAAACTAAGGTTAAGTATAGAAAATTAAGTGAAGTAGGAGAGTATCGTTGGTTTGTAAATATTATTGATTATTTACCATTTGAAGGTAAGAGATTAATATTTATGATGAGTGAAGATGTTAATACTCGTTTAGTAGATTCGGAAGAACATAGTATTAAACTTGAATCAGAAGTTAATAATTATAAGAAAGAATTAACTAATGAATCAGAAAGTATTAGTAATGCAATATTCCAAGTTAATAATTTATTAGATGCCGGCATTAGTACTGAAGGTATTGTTAATATATCTAATACTAAAGATTATATAAATTCAGTATTTAAAAGAGTATCAGAAGATCATCCTGAGTTAAATAAAGCTTTAATTAATAAGATGATTTATAATACTAATAATAGAAGACCTGCTATATTAATTGTTGATGATTCATCAATAATTCGTAATTCATTGAAGAGAATATTTGATTCTGATTATGAAATAGTGATGGCTAAAAATGGTCAAGAAGCTATGGATATTATTAAGAGTAATTTTGTTACTCATGAAAGTAATGATAATATCGTTGGTGTTTTGCTAGATTTATTAATGCCTGAAGTAGATGGATTCCAAGTACTTGATTATATGAAGAACCATTCTTTGTTAACAAGAATACCGGTTGCTATCATATCTGGTGATGAAACAAGAGATACAAGAAAGAAAGTATATGAATATGATATTGTAGATATGCTTGAAAAACCTTTTAATACAGATGTTATTAGAAGAAGGATATCTAAGTTTATTAACTTATACATTTCTTCAAATAATTTAACTAGTTTAGTTAATATTCAAGATGAAAAGATAAAGAGTGTTAAAGAAACTAATTTACTTCCTATAATTGATCAAGTAGTTGATAATGTAATATCTACTAAAGAATCTATTTATTTGAGTAAAATGGTTAGAGCTCTTGCAGTTGGTATTTCTAATAAATATCCTAATTATAAATTAGATGGTAAATATATTGATGCTATTGTTAAGAATGCTCCTTTGTATAATATAGGTGCTATAGCAATGCCAGATGATATGGTTATTACTACTGATAGTATTAAAAAAGAAATTGAAAATGGTATTGTTATAATTGATAATTATGTTAAAGATGAATATGAGAAAAATGTTACAAGTAATATAATTAAATATTCATGTGAAATGTTTAATGGATCTGGTTATCCTAATCAATTAAAGGGTAATCAAATACCAATTGAAGCTCAAATAACAAATGTGATGGTAAGAATAGTAAATGGTAAAGGGGTTATTCCAACAGTAAAATCCATGATGGAATCTAATAAATATAATCCAGATATTATTCTAAACTTTGCAGCATTGGTAGACTTAGAATATTGTGAAGAAGAGAAAGATGATTGTTACTTAACAAATACTATTGGTGCAATACATCTATTTAACTTATGTAAAGATTTGAATATTCCTTATGTTTTTATA
>CALMHN010000168.1 GCA_937863745.1 uncultured bacterium
ACTTTATCACAGACACCTGCTTGGATGAATGCATCTTTAGAGCATGTTGATTTAAGTGATGAAGAATTAAAAGAATTAGAAGAAGAAATGAAAGATTATAGATAAGAGGTGTAATATGAGAGAATTAGGTGAGATAAACGAATCAGTTAATAAAAACGTTAGTCGTGATTTACTTAAAAATTATGCAGCATCATTAAATGATCCTGATTTTGCAGCGTTGGTACATAAGATAAAAGTAAATGAAGATCTTGCAATGAAGTATACTTCAAAGATTAAAGATTCTGTTATTGAATTAAATAATTGTAAGGGTTGTAAAGGTCTTAATTGTTGTAAGAATAAATCTCATGGTTATGTTACATATCCTCGTGTTGATGGTCGTATATTACAATTTGATTCTATAGCTTGCAAATATATGCAAAAGAGTTTGAAAGATGATGCTAGTCATGTTAAATCTTTTGAAGAACCATATGCTATTAAAATGGCTTCAATGAAGGGAATAGACATAACTGATAAAACTCGTGTAAGTGTTATTAAATGGATTAATAAATTCTGTAAGAATTATAAATCTGGTAATAAGGGTTTATATTTACATGGTTCATTTGGATCTGGTAAATCTTATATGATTGCCGCGTTGTTTAATGAACTTGTTAAGGATGGACATGAAGCCATAATTGTCTATTTTCCGGAGATGCTAAGAACATTAAAGGCATCCTTTAATACTGATTTTGATTCAAGAATGGATGAACTTAAAACGTGTGAGTTATTACTTCTTGATGATATTGGTGCTGAAGCAGTTACAGCATGGAGTAGAGATGAGATACTTGGTACTATATTACAATATAGAATGGATCAAGGTCTTACAACATTCTTTACTTCAAATCTTAATATTGAAGAACTAGAAACTCATTTATCAGAGACTAAAAATAATATTGATATTTTAAAAGCTCGTAGAATAATTGAAAGAATTAAACAATTAACTGAAGATATGGAGTTAATTAGTAAAAATAGAAGAGTTTAAATATTGAATAATATTAATTAATAAATTATAATTTAATAAGAATATGCGGTGAGATTGTGAAAAAGAAAAATATTTTATTTATTTTGGTTTTGTTTTTTATTATGAGTCCGGTTGTTGCTTTGGCTGATGCTAGTTCAGTTAGTGTTGCTGAGTGTATGGCTTATGGTCAATCTAATAGAAAGCTTACAGGAGATTCACATTACTATTATTGTTATCGTGCTACTTGTAATGGTACATATCAACTTGCAAATATGATTTTATCTTCAAGGTATAGTTGTAGTAATGGAAATCCTCAACCTTATACTAAATGGGCAATGGATGGATGTTCTATTTATTCTGGTAGTTGTAGTACTAATGATGCTCGTTATTGTGAACGTGACTTGGAAGTTAATTGTGATCTTAAGAGTGATGGTAGTCCATATGTTGCATCAACAACTACTACTGCGGGGTCAGCTACAACAACAACTAATCGTGTTACAGCTGGTACAACAACTAATCAAGCAACAACTAAGAAAACTACAGGATCAGGTACAACAAGAGTAATTATTGCTAGAACTACTACTCAAGCAGCTACTGAAAGTACAAGAGCAGTTGTTTCAACTGATACAACTACGACAACAGCTTCTAAATCTAGTAATACAGGTATTGAATCATTAACAATAAATGGTACTAATATTGGTTATTCTAATGATAAAAGTGAATATACTATTAAACTACCTTATGGTTTATCTTATGTCGATGTTCAATTAACTTTAAGTGATGATAAAGCTACATATAATATTAATGGAGCTTCTAATATATCTGATGATGAATCTAATCAAATTGTAATTGATGTTACCGCTGAAGATGGATCTACTAAAGAAGTTATTATTAATGTTCATAGATATTCAGGTGAATCTAATGATTGTACACTTGCTAATATTTATATGGAAGATTATGATTTAAATTTTGATGCTAATACTTATGAATATAAGTTAAGAGTCAAAAATAATACAAAAACATTAGATCTTGAAGTTGTTCCAACAGATGCTTTACATGCTAAATATGAAGTAGCGGATAATAATGCTCTTCAAAACAATAGTGTTGTAACAATTAATGTTAAAGCTGAAGATGGTACTTTATGTGTTTATAAAATAACAGTAAAGAAAACTGGTAATCTTTGGTTAATAATCTTAATTATTATAATTATTGTTGCAGCTCTTGCTGGTGGTGGATATGCAGCATTTAGATATATAAAGAGAAGTAAAAATAGATATAAATATGAATAGAGTATGTAAATACTCTTTTTCTTTTTATTGTTTATTAAAATTAAGAATAGTATACTTTAAATAAAGTAGGGTGATAGAGTGAGAAATGCAATTGGTGGTGCTTGGTTATATTCAATGGTTATGGTATTTACAGTATTCTTAGTAGCTTTTGTTTCGATTACTCTTAACTATGCTAATGCTTATAAAATGCAAAATCAAATGATGTCAGCAATAGAAGCTAATGATGGTTTTAATTCATCATCATTAGAGCAAATGCAGGGTGTAATTAGTACTTATAGTTATCGAAGTACTGGTAATTGTGAGTCAGGTTATACTGATGGTGATTTTATTGGCGTATTGAATGGCAATAAAGGAAACAAAAATGTTGATGGTAAATATAATTATTGTATATCACGCATTAAGTCATCTTCTGCAGGAAGCAATAATTATACAAAGTATTATTATAATGTTACAGTATTCTTTGGCTTCGATTTACCTTTGTTTGGTAATTTATATACTTTTAGGGTTAATGGTGAAACTAATGGCATAATGTATCCTTATAAAGATTTCTTTGATTAAAAAGTGTAAATATAATATTGAATATATATATTGATAATAGTATAATTTAAATTATGATAAAGGAGAGATGTTTATATGAAGGATGCTACTGGTGAATTAAGTATGACAGCTGTAGCAGTTGTTGCAATTGCGGCAATCTTGGTTGTTTTTAACACATTGATTTGGCCATCAATTAAGTCAAATATTACAAGAAGTGCTAAGTGTTCTCAAGCATTTAGCTGTGATTGTTCAGGTGGTGGATCTACATGTACTTGTAAGTATTGTGAAGATGATACTTGTGCAACTCCTGCTGAAGTACAATGTCCTAACCAAAATAATGCAAGTGCATAGTTAAGATAATTTTGTTATGAAAAGAAGGGAATAAAGCATATGAGGGAATCTATTGGAGCCACTTGGCTTATGGGAATAGTTATGGTCTTCATTGCATTGTTCGCTTCTTTTTTGGCCTTTTCTATTAATTATTCTAAAGCATTTAGAGTTAAAGATGGAATTGTTGATAGAATTGAACGATACAATGGATTATCTGCTGATTGTATTGATAATATTGATGATTATTTAAATGAAATAGGTTATCAAGCTAAAGGGAATTGTAAGAAATTTTCTTCTAATGATAATGGTAATAATTATGTTGGTATAGATGGTACTAGTTATACAAAGAATCCTAATGATTCACAAAAGTTTAACTATTGTGTTCAAAGAATACAAAGTGATTATGAATCTATTACAACACCTATGCAATCGGCTTATTATAAAGTAGTTGTTTTCTTCTCTTTAACAATATCTCAGTTAGATTTTTCTAATAGATTTAATGTTACTGGAAGTACAGTTACAATATATTATCCAAAAGATGTAAATAATATATTTAATTAAAGGGGATGTGATAAATGAATATTATTACAACAAATGAAAATAAAGAAATACTTGATAGATTAGATATTGATGTTATCAAAAGAGTAGATGGACAATTTGAATTAAGAGAATTATTAAGTAAGTTTGTCAATTTATATTTTAATAAAATTATTATAGATATTACTTCTATTAAAAATTATGAGAATGTTAATGTGATGGTTGATTTATCTAAGGCTATTGATCCTAGTAGAATCATATTATTACTTAATAATAATCCCACAGTTAATGGTAAATTATATTTATCAACATTAGTTAAATCAGGTATTTATAATTTTACAAGAAATTATGAGGGTATTACTTATCTATATAGTCATCCTAATACTTTAAAAGAGGTTAATTATTTAATATTAGATGAGAATCAAGAAAAGATAGCATTGGAAGAGGAACAAAAGAGAAATCAAGTTCAAGATGTTCCAGCTGGTGAAAGACATGTAATTGGTCTTGCTAATTTAACGAATCATGCAGGGTCTTCTAGTCTTACTAATATGATGGTTAGACAATTAAATTCTCATGGTTATAAAGCTATTGGTGTTGAAATGTTTAAACAAGATTTAATATTCTATCACGATGATGAACATTATAGTTCTGCTATGAGTAAAGGTGAACTTGAATCTAAGATTAAAGTATATGATTCAGTTGATGCTATTGTTGTTGATTTAAATGATTTTGGTGAAGCTGATAAGTTATGTGATGTAATATTATATTTAGTTGAGCCTTCATATATAATGCTTACTAAATTATTAAAAAGAAATAAAAATGCTTTTTTAGATCATAAAGAAGATAAGATAGTTTTAAATAAAAGTTTTGTTAATATGCAAGAGTTAAGTGATTTTGAATATGAGACAAAAGCTAATGTATTTGCTAATATTCCTCCACTTAATGATCGTAATGTGGATCTTCAAGAAATAAATGGATTATTAGAAAAGTTAGGTTATAAAATGTCTAATAGAGATATGTAAATGGAACTTGTTTTTATTGACAAAGGTGTACATTAAATTTATAATTAAAAGTAGTTAAGGAGAGATTTGTATGGAATTTGATATTGCTGGTTTTTGTAAAGAAACTGCTGGTATTTTACGTTTAATAGGTTGGGGTATAACTTTAATTAAAGTAGCTATTCCAGTATTAATTATCGTAATTGGTACATTAGATTTTGGTAAAGCTGTAGTTGGTTCTGATGAAAAAGATATTAAAAAAGCAGCTGGCGGATTAGGAAGAAGAGTTGTAGCTGGTTTAGCTATATTCTTTATTCCATCAATCATTATGTGGTTATTTGGTTTAATCACTGTTTATCAAGCTAGTTCCGAAGGTTTTGTTACTTGTAAGACATGTATTTTAACACCTTGGAAATGTACAGCTAATGTAGATAGTGCTTATTAATATTTAAAAAGAAGCTTGTTAAAAGCTTTTTTTGTTTTATAGACAAAAAAATAGTATAGTTATATAATGGTTTTTAGTTATTGGAGTTGAATTTATGAAGAGGAATAGCTTTGTTGAGGGTACATTTATTGCAACCGCGGCTGTTGTTTTAGTTAAAATATTAGGTATGCTTTATGTTATACCTTTTTATCATATAGTTGGATCTCAAGGTGGAGCCTTATATAGTTATGCTTATAATATTTATAATATATTTTTAAGTATGTCTAGTGCGGGTCTTCCTAGTGCAGTTAGTAAAATTATAAGTGAATATGATACTTTAGGGTATCATGATGCTAAGAATAGAGCTATAAGTATCGCTTATAAATTGATTGGTATACTTTCAATTGTTGTATTTTTAGTTTTATTTGTATTTGCTGATGAAATAGGTATGCTTATTATTCATAATATTGAAGGTGGTAATACTTATCAAGATATAGCTTTTGTTGTAAGATGTGTTGCACCTGCAGTTTTAGTTATTCCTTTCTTAAGCGTTACTAAGGGATATTTACAAGGACATAAATATATGAGTCCCTCAAGTGTTTCTCAGTTAATTGAACAAATTGTAAGAATTGTGGTTATATTATTAGGATCATATTTAGTTTTAAATGTGTTCCATGGGACTTTATCACTTGCCGTTGGTATTGCTGTAAGTGGTGCTTTTGTTGGTGGTTTAGCTGCAGTTATTTATCTTCGATTCATGATTAGAAAACATGGTGATGAATTATTTGGAAAGAGTGACAAGAAAGATTTAATAAGTAATAAAGAAATACTTAAAAAGATTGTTGGTTATGCTCTTCCTTTTGTTATAATTGCCGTGGTTAATGATTTGTATAGTTTTACTGATCAATATTTAGTTTTGCATACTATTAATAAAATGGGTTATTCAACTTCTGATGTTGAATTTATTGCTTCATCTGTTTCTACTTGGGCACCTAAAATATGTATGATTATTAATGCTTTAGCAATAGGTATGATGTCTCCTTTAATCCCAGCTATTTCTTCAGCCGTTGCGCGTAAGGATAATGATGAGGTTGAGGCAAAGATAAATAAAGCTATATCTTTAGTAGTTTATGTATCTTTACCACTTGCTTTAGGTATTAATATTTTAGCAGAACCAATTTGGGGATTATTTTATAATTATAATGTGTATGGTCCTTATATACTTCGTGTAATTGCTTTTTCTGCTGTTTTAGGTAATGTTTATTTAGTATTAAGTACTAGTCTTCAAAGTTTAAGTAAATATAAATTAGTATATGTTATTTCAATATTGGGATTTGTTTTAAATGGTTTATTAGATGTTCCAATT
>CALMHN010000169.1 GCA_937863745.1 uncultured bacterium
AGATGCTGATTATGAACGTATCAAAGAATCATATTCTGGTGCTGATAATGCTGGTGAATTTATTATGTTATATGCAGAATCAGATGCAACTGCACCTGAATTAATACCAGTTCAATTAAATAGTTCTGATCAACGTTTTAGAGATTTAAGAATTCAAATTGAAAATACAATTAAACAAACACACGAAATGACTTCTGCTTTAATTGGTCAAGAAGTTTCTGGCAAATTAGGTTCTACAACTGAAATTGAAGAACAATTACAATTTGCACAAGCAACTGTAATTAATCCTATTCAAAAAGAAATTGAACAGTCATTTAATAAAATTTTAAAGATGAGTGGTAAAGATGAAACAATTAAATTAAAAAAATATGTTATCTTTGAAAAAGTAACTGAAACAACAACTGAAATAAAAACAACTGAAACTCAATAATTATGGCTGGTTCTCCAACTACAACATTTATAGATGCTCAATATTTAAGAGATAATACAATTATCAACGATAACGTAGATTCTAAAATATTGATGCCAATCATTATTCAATCACAATATAAATATATTCAACAAATTATTGGGACTAGTCTTTATAATAAACTTATTACATTAGTTAATGCGTATGTGCCTGCTTTAATTACACCTCAAGTTGGTATACCTGGTCAACCTGGCTATGTACCGGCTGTTTATGGCGCTCCTGGCACACCTATTCCAACTGACTATGCTACATTATTATATGATTATATAATTCCTGTATTGACACAATATACAATCTGGGAGTCTATACCTTATATGCAATTTAAAATGCGTAATAAAAGTATATCAAAACAATCAAGTGAAAATAGTGAACCAGCATCTTTAGAAGAATTAAATTATTTAAGAAGTAATGTATTATCAACGGCTGAATTTTTTGCTCAACGTATGAGTACGTATTTATGTGAAAGTGCTTCATTATATCCTGAATATAATGTTTGTGGTGATTTAAATCCTACTAAACAAAATTATAATAATGGTATTTATACACCTAAAAGATATTACAATAAAAATAACAGAGGTTATAGATACTAATGGATAAGTATTTATTAATGCTTAAATTGCATATGTTATTAAAAAGTATTTTTGTTGCTTGTGTAACTTTCTTTTTACCAATTTTCCCAAGTATGATTGCCGTTGGTATATTAATATTAATTGATACATTAACTGGTATTATTGCTGCTAAAAAAACTGGTGAAACTATTACATCTAAAAAGATGGGTGGTTGTATTACTAAATCAATAGTTTATCAATTATTGATTATATCTGCACATTTATGTGAAACATTCTTATTTGCTCAAATACCATTTGTTAAAATATCATTAGCTTTTTTAGCTATGACTGAATTTACAAGTGTTAATGAAAATATACATAAATCTACAGGAAAATCAGCATTAACATTATTTAAATCTATTTTAGATTCTAAATTAAGAGGATTTATTAAAAATTATACTGATGAAGATGTTACTAAAACTGATTCTAATGAATCCAATTCATAATTTAGTATAAACCTATAGATAATAAAAAAGACCAACAGGATTGTTGGTCTTTTTGTTTGAACGTATAAACAATAACTAACACTTATGATGATGTTAATCTATTATTATATAGTAAAATATTATGCTTGTTTAATTCTTTTTATCATTTCTTTTAAAGCTAAATTTTTCATTAGTTTAAATTTTTCATTGTTTTTATTAATTCTTCGTGTGTTGGGTTTGTAATAATTGGTTCAAGTTGTGAACCTGGTGTTGGTTTATGAATAAGAACTAATTTACCTTCTTTAGTTTTTCTGATTTCATAAACAGAAAATAAATTAGGAACATATTCAATATTTTCATCAATATAATGTTGAGCTAATCTTTGAGCTCTTTCAATATCTTTATTTGCAATATATAATCCAGATGTACCTACTTTAAATGATTCAACATAATTGAATACATATTGATTTAAACCACTTCTAGAGACTTCTAAAATTTGAGGTATGTCTTTAACTACATCATTAAATTTAATGCAATGTGATAAGTCTGTAATTGATTTAACAATAGTTCTAGCTTCTTGTTTAGCTTTATATTTTGCATTTTTATTAGCTAATTTTTTTGGTGTATTAATAATTTCTTTTAATATATCAAAAGCATCAATTGTATACCAATATGTTTTACAAAATGCTTTACCTAAACCTTTTATTTTTTTACGATTAAAGCGATCAACATATATTGATATTAATGAACCTATATAAGTTTCTGTATATTTAGGATGTTCTTTTGCTAAATCTTTGATTGTGTATTTATATTCTTCCATAAGTTTAGTTGTAGTATTTTTGTTTTAAAAATGCAGTTAAGTCGCATAATAAGATTAATAAAATAAGTTTGATCATAATATTGTTATTGTTTATTTTTATATATTGATTAAAATTATCAACTTTTTTCTAATATTAAAATGATTTATAGTGTTTCAAATAGCTTATCGTAATTCACGTTAGAGATTGCTAGTTCGGAATTCTCTTCCGACACCATTCTATAATTCATTTATTTTATATAGTGTTTATATTTTCTCAATTTTTTCTAATTTTTTCTTTTTATAATAAGCTTTTCTATATGCTTGTAATCTTTCTTTATTATCTTTTTGATATTGTTTATTTTTAAAATTCTAAAACCATTAATGCTTTTAGAATAAACTATTAAAATTATTAATAAAATTTAATGCTTCTTTTTCTCTATAAGGTATAATCTTATCACCTAAAGTATTTATTAATCTAATAAAGTATTTACCTTCTTTTGTTTTATATAATAATTTATGGTATGAGTTTGATTCTGTACCTGTTTCGTGTTTATATTCTTTAATTAATTCTGATTTTTTAGTTGAATAATTAACACCATCTATTGTTTTGCTTTTATCTTTCATAAGTTATTTGATTATATTTTGTATTGTTAAGTTTATTTTACTTGATTTTTCTCTAATTTTATTATTTACTTCAGTATAATAGTATGTTTTGTTATTATAATTAAATTCAATAATATTATTATATTCTTTAACTATTATAAAATTATATTTTTGTTGATATTGATCAAATACATATCTATTTTTTATTCTTTTAATTTTACTTATAGTTTTTTTATACCAGTTCATACCGCTATAATCATCTTTACTATCACATATATTATTTACAATCATATCAAATGTATAAAGTATTTCATTTTGGTTATTTAAAATAATATAACCAGTTTCTGTTTTTTTAGATTTTAATGTTTTCATAAGTTATTTGATTATATTTTTTATTATTAATTTTATATCAGATGTTTTTTTAATTTGACCTTTAACTAACTCATTTAAAATAACTTCTTGATTAATCTTATAGCTTCTACTTGATAATAAAGTATAAGGTAAGATTGTTTGTAAATGTTCTTTATAATCAGATTTTGTAGCTACATAAACTGTTTCTTCAATATGTGTTACTTCATCATTTGTATCGTTTTCTGTTTCTCCATTAATTGTCATCATAGGTTTAATATTGTATTCTTCAAATTTATTTTTTATTTCTTTTATAATAGCTACGCAATCTTCAATATCAGTAAAATATACAGAGTCAAATAATGGATAGTAGTATTCACTTTTTTTAGGTGTTATATTATTAAAAATACTTGCTTCAATATTTTGAAGCATACCTGCTAATTCTTGTTCACTTTTACTTAATATTTCTAATGACTTATAAGTTAATGGATATAATTCTTTAAATTTTTTAGCTAAATCAGAATTAGGTTTAAAATCAAAATATATTGTTCTATACATTTCAACTTTAGTTTCTGTTCTATTTCTATCTTGTGTTATAAAGTTTTCATATAACACTGATGTTTCACAATCAAATTTATAATTAGCATCTAATTCTAAACCTTTAGATAATATTAAATAGCATAATAATAAAGGTTGACAATTCTTAACATCAACATCATTGAATGATTGACCATTAACAGTAATAAATTTACGCGATATACGTGATACATTTGATAATGAGTGATAAATACGATCAACTTTAAAACCTTCAAATATAAAACGTCTATTGTTTAATGAAAATAAAGTATTTAATCTTACACGTAATGATTTTATTTTTGTATTATTATCTTTATGATTTTTAATCTCAGCTGTAATAGCACCTAAAAAATCAACATCAATATTTTTAATAGTCTTAACAAATTTTTTGTTATAAGTTTTATCTGTAACAAATGTGAATTCATTTATATTTAATAATACTAATGCTAATTCATCTTGTACAAATTCATTAAATAAACGGTATTGCATTGTGTGTTGACCAATTTCATAAAATGTACCATTTGTATAAGGTACTGCACTAATGATATTACATTCTTTTAAAACTGACATATATCTTTTATAATGTTTAGTTGTAAAATGGTCTATTAATACTTTACTTGAAATTTGAACCATTTGTTTATCATCATCTTTAGGTAACATTGTATCTAAAGTTTTTAAGAATAATAAAATATTATTAATAGCTATTTTTTTATTCTTAATAGGATAGTTATCATAAGCTATTAATTTAGCTATTGTATTTAATCCTGTAATCATACAATCAGTATTATCAAAATCTAATTCATTGATTCTTTCTACGTTGTTTATTGGAATAATTGTGTACATAATTTGTATCTCTTTTTATTTATATAGTAAATTAATTTATTCACTTTTTACTTTTTATGAAAATAATTGTAAAATGTTTAATTTAATTATAAAAGTAAATAGTTAATAATTAATAGTATTTTTATAATTAATATAAGGCACCTGCCTAGTATAAAATAATAATTATCTTCTGTAAGTCTTGGTACCAGTGATTCTATAGAAAAAGTGAAAAGCTCTAGTGTATTTTATAATTAAATGTCTATAAAAAGTGAAAAGCTTTAGTGTATTTTTGTGTATTTTTGTGTAAAAATGACCTTCTGTAAGTCTTGGTATCAGTGGTTCTATAGAAAAAGTGAACACAAATATATTCTGTGTGTGTTATTGTTTTATTATTATATTATATTATAATTATTAAAAGGTATATAAATATTATAAGCATTGATGATGGCATTTATTATTTAGTGTAGGCTGTGGGGTCGTAGACACACCCACAAGCTGAAACGAATACTTATTAGGAACCTTACCGGAACGGTTAATATTTCAAAAGGCAAAAGTTTTAGTTAAGATTTTTATATATAAATAAAAATTAATATAATTGTAAATAAATTAAAAAACTATTATGGAAGAAAAATCATTATTTAAACAATTAGAAAAAGAATTAAAATCTTTAGAAGAAATTTATTGGATTATATCAGATACTGAATTAGATATAAGATATGAACGTATTAATAATATTAAAAATAAATTGAAACACCAATATAATTATTCTAATGAAATTTTAAACAAATTTGATTTTTAAAGCTCACTATAAAACTTTTATGAAATGAAAACAAAATACAAAATATTACTTATAATTAGTATCACTATATTATCCGTAGTAACAATTATTCAACTAATAAACTATTTAAACTAAAAACAAACAATCTATGAAAAAATCATTTAAATTCATTCTAACAACACTTTTACTATTAACCTTAGTGTTTAGCTGTAAAAAACATAATGTATCACCAGATGAGACAAAAACAACGTCTATTGAAGTTACAACTCCAGATACAAACAGTATTAATACAAATACGACAATTATAACACCAACAGTAGCTGTAAATGTAAATACTATTTCAATTCAATTTTATATGCAAACAATAAGTGGTAATTATGGTGGTACAATGGTTCCATCTTATACTGGTTCTTATAAAGTAAATTTTACTATTCGTAAAAATGGTGTTTATGTAGCATCAATACAACCACCAGCTGTTGTATTAAACTGTACATGTAATCCTAGAACTATTTATATTCCAGGATTTAAAGTTGGTGATACAATAACTATTTATTGGTCATTATCAACTGTTGGAGGTACAAATCATCTTGGTTTACCAAGTGTTGTGTATGATTATAAACAAACTAATAATGCTTATCATACAGGTAATTATATTTATCAAAAGAAACAAGGTAATATGACTTACACTATTCAATGATGTAATTGTATTATCATAGGCGTATTATGTGTCCTAATTTATTGAATCCTTATTCTTAACCGAATAAGGATTTTTTATTTATATTATTTTATAAAAACAGACTTTTTTCAAAATAAAAGTTAATATATAATATTAATAAACAAGAACATTATGAAACTTATGAACAAAACTGATTTATTTACAGAAAAATTAAATAAAAATGATTTAAATTCAAGAGATTTTTATGAGAGTAGAGAACGTTATGCATTAACAAACTTTTATCAAATCTATTTAAAACCTGAATTTGATAAAGATTATGTATCATCATTACATTTAGCAACAACATTTAAACAATCAACAACAAATATTACTTCTTATGATGCAGTTATTTATTTAAAAGATAAAATTACATTAAATATAATCTTTAAATTTATTATTGAAGTTAAATATAGAGATGCACCTTATGAAACATTAATGTTAGAAAAATCAAAATATAAAGGCTTATTAAAAGAATATAAAGATGCATGTAAATTTAAAACAAAAGAAGAAGATTTAACATTATTGTATATCAATTTTGATAGTACCGGCACTTACGTTTATAACTTATTATCAGATAAAGTAACAACTTTTATAAATACAAAATCAAATAAAGTAACAGAAAAACAAGTAAGAACAACCTATGTATTAAATGATAAAAAAGTTAATAAAGATATTTATTATTTACCAAAATCATTAGCAGCATTATATCCATATACATTAACAACAGATTATAATTTAATTTATAATATGACAAAGACCGTTTCATTAGAAACAAAACAAGCCCCTATAAAAAAATACTACTCACTATTTAATGACTAAGACAACTAAAGATGAGGTTATTAAACACATATTAAATACAAGATCTTATGAAGATGTATTAGTAAAGTATTTAAGCTCAGTACAAGAACGAAATGAATTCAGACAAGAATTATGGTTAATACTTTTAGAAATGCCAGAAGAGAAGTTAATTCACTATTATGATACTAAATGTTTATTTTATGTTTATATCGGTATTATCAATAATCAAATTAAAAGTAAAACAAGTCCTTGGCATAAAAAATTCAGATCCAATAAACTATTTTCAACTACTGATTTAAATAATGTTAATAATCCATATATTGGTGTTATCAATAATCAATCAGATATAAGTAAAATAGTTTTTGATGCAGACCAATATGATGAACAAGATACGTTTCAAGATATATTAGATATTAAACAATTACAAGAAGATAAACTAAAATACATTGAAGATAAATTAGAAGAACTATTAAAAAATGATCCAAAACTTATTAAAGAAATTACTGTATTTAAATTATACTTTTATGAAGGATTATCATATAGTCAAATAACTAAAAGAATCAATATTAAAAAAACATCCGTATTCTTATACGTCAATCTTATTAAAAATAAATTAATAGAACACAAACACCAAATAAAAATAACAGACCCAATATTATGTTAACACTTTCATTTTACGCACCAATCTTAATTGCTTGGTTTATTACAAATTTCCAACCGTGGCAAACAACATTAGATAATCTATATAAACTATTACCAGACTGGTTTCAATTCACCAGAGAGTACTTAATGTGCTTTAAATGCATGTCTTTCTGGATTACTTTAATAGTAACTCATAATTTCTTATTAGCAATATTATTTAGCATGTTAGCTTATACATATTCAAGAATAATGAGCTCATTAAAACTGTTCTTTTAAAAACAATTTATACTAAAAAATATATATCTAAGTAACACAATGCCAATATTATATAAAAATAATCAAATAACACATATGAAAACAATACAAGAAATGCCTCAAATTGATGCACAAGATTTCATTAAAATAAAACAAATTGAACCAACTGTTGGTTATACAGAAGTACAATCAAACCGTATGGTTCAATTAATTAAAACATACATTGACCCAAGACAAGCAAGTTGTGCTTACTGTGGATCATCTGGTGGCTTATATGAAGCTAAAAATAAATTCATTAGATTCTATTTAGATAATGAAACTAATATCAAATTCATTAGTGAAGGCATTTCGCCATTTGCTGTTGAAGAACCTATTTCATCAGTTGATGTAGCAATTATTGCATCCGAAGTAATTAATGAATCAAAACCAAAAAATAAACGTAACAAAAAATAATGGCAAAACACGGACTTACAAAGTTAGATCAATTATTTGTAGATGAATACTTTTCTAATGGCTTTAATGGTTCATTAGCTTATTCAACTATATTTACACAAAAACCATTAACACCTAAAGTTGCTAAATCTTCTGCCTGGAAACTTATGGCCAAACCAGAAATAAAATTAGAAATACAAAAACGCTGGGATGAACTTAAAGATGTTAATATAGTTAGACACCAAGAACTTTTAATGGAATTAAAAGAAACATACTTTATTGCAATTCAACAACAAGATCATCAACTATTATTAAAAACAATAGATATGATTAATAAAATGTGTGGACACTATACAACAATTATAGACGC
Organism: uncultured bacterium; assembly: GCA_937863745.1. Classification (GTDB taxonomy): domain Bacteria; phylum Bacillota_I; class Bacilli_A; order RF39; family UBA660; genus UBA6985. The sequence continues at coordinate 8,641 of CALMHN010000169.1, forward strand.
TACTTTTAATGGTAATATAAATATAACTATTCCGGGTTTAGCAGACGATGATAAAAAAGATGAAGATGATGAAGAATAATGACTGTCAATTTACCAAAACCCTACCCAGCACAATTAAATGTTCTTAAACCTTGCTTTGATAACATTACAGAATTCATATGCTTAAACGGTTCACGTCAGGTAGGTAAAACATTCATCTGTACACTTGTAGCATTAAAATGGGCTTTAGAATCATCTAATCAACATATTATGATTGTCTCACCTACAGACTCACAAGTTAAAAAAATCTATAAACAAATAATAGTTATGCTAACACCATTACTTCCATTTGTCAAAAACTTTAAAGGATCATCAGGCGATATAGAAATCATATTCAAAAATGGTTCAGCTATTCTATTCAGATCAGCAGCAGCAGAAGATACATTACGTGGTTACTCAAATACACATTTAATATTAGATGAGTGTGCATTTATTAAAGAAGAAACTTGGAATACTATTTTAGCACCAACATTATTAATGAGAGGTAAAAAAACATTATTCAGTTCAACACCAAGAGGTAATAACTTCTTCGCTAGATTATATAATAAAGGCTTATCAGATGGTTTAAGATATAAATCATTTAAATTAACATTTATGGATAATCCTTTTGCAAAATTAGCTTTCATTGAAGAACAACGATTAACACTTCCAAATGAAATATTCCAACAAGAATACTTAGGCGAATTTATAGATGCTGCAGGATGCTTTAGAAATATTAATGATATTGCTACATTATTGAAAGCCAACTACTTATCAACAATGCAATATTATGTTGGAGTAGATATAGCATTTAAAAATGATTATACTGTAGCCGTTTGTTTTAATAATAAAATGGAAATGGTTGACTATATTAGATTCAATAATACTGATATTACTTATATGTTAACAAACTTAAAAGCATTCTTTAATAAATGGAAACCTAAGAAGATTAATATTGAAAGTAACAACCAAGGGCTACCAGTTATACAAACACTTAGAAACCAAGGAGTTCATAATATTACAGAATTTAATACAACAGCACAAAGTAAACCATTAATTATTAATCAATTAATAGCAGCAGCCGGTAAGAATGAAATCAAATTATTAAATGATAATATAATTAAATCAGAATTTAATGCATTTACTGCAACATTAACTAAATCTGGAACTATTAAATATGCAGCAAGTTTCGGTCACGATGATATTGTGATGGCTACTGCAATTGCATTTGAATGTGCAGTTAAAAATAAATTTAGAATTGGATTTACTATGTAATAGTATTTAACCAAAAACAATATTATAAAAAGAATATATATTACAAATAAGACAAAATTATGATAACATTAAAAACATTAGAAGGTAAAGAATTTAAAATAGTTAATAGCTATGATGAATTATCATTAGGCCAATACACTGATATTATTAAATTAAGTGAATCTAAAATTAAATTAGATGGTATTGCAGCTGATATTGAAATGATAGCCTTATTAAGTGATCACCCAACAGAATTAAAAGACTATTTATGGAATATTCCACAAGAAGATTTTAATGAATTAACGTCATATTTTGACTGGGTTGCTGATAATACAATTTTAGATTCATATAAGAACTTAAAACCTAAAGAATCAGTAATGATTAATGATAAAGAATTTGGAGTAATTATAAATTTTAATAAAATAACATTAAATGAAAAAGTAACATTAGAAACAATATTAGCAGACACTTCAGATTTACATAAATTAGATGTCGCTTTTGCAACAATATTAAGACCAATTAAAGATGGTAAATTAATTCCATTTAATATGGAAGTATTTGATGAAGTAATTAAACATAGATATGACGTTAAATTAATGGATATTTATGCAACGCTTGCTTTTTTTTTGATTGGCGAGAAAAAATTGACAACAAAAACTACAAAGCCCTTTTCAATTCAGGTAATTTAAGTACTCAAGGTATGACTGCCGATGAAATTAAATTAATGAATGCTGAACAAGAAAAATATAGAAGAACAGGATTTGGAAGATGGTCGTGGTATGCAGTCTTTGAAAAATTATCTAATGGTGATTTAACAAAGTTTGATGCAATTGGTGAACAAACTTATATCGGTTGTTTAAACTTATTAAGTTATTGGAAAGAAAGAGATCAAGAAATAAAAAGGTTACAAGACCAAACAAAAAAATAAAAATACAATGGCATCAGTTATTACATATAACCAAGTAATAGATTTATTAATAGATATTACTAAAAGACACGAACAAGTTAATACTTTCTTCTTAGGTCGTAATTGGGAAACAGAAAACTCAGAAGATATTCTATTTCCTTTATTTCAAGTCTATCCAGATTTTGGTAAATTAACTGCTAACTCATTCAACGAATATAAAACACAAACAATTAGATTCGTTTGTAAAATGTTAGACTTAACAACTAACGGTGAAGAAAATAAAAGAGATGTTCATTCTGACACTTTAAGATATGCTCAAGATATTGTTAACGAATTCAATCAACATCCATTTTATATGAGATCAAATATCAAATTAATAGGTGATGTTGATTTCAATGAAGTATTACAAGAATATCAAGATGATGTTACTGCTGGTTGGTCATTCAATTTAACATTTCAATTAATTAATATTAATCAATTCTGTGGTATGCCTATTCAAGATATACCTGGTTATAGTGCAACAGGTCCTGAATCAACCGGAACTATTGTTAATGTACAATATTTAACATGTGCTACACTACCAAATTGCCCAACAATTGAATTAATAGAAGATACATTAGTAGACTTACAAGAACAAATAGATAACTTACCACCAAGTGCTTTAACATTAGCACAAGTATTAGGTTATGGTAATTCAACTAATAATATAAGTATAACAGCTGGAACTAATTTAAGTAACATATTACAAGTATCAGATACAGTTATGGGTTTAAGTTGGAATGATACAAATAATGGAAGTGTAATATTAAATAATAGTTTTATAAAATTAACACACGACACTTTTGTAACTATTGATACAATACAAACTTTAATTCTTGGTGAGTTTCATCATATATTAACAGACGTAAGTTCAATATCAAGAATTGATACAGTACCAGGTTCTGTTTTATTATCAGTTGAAAGAACATCAGATGGTAATGATAACCAAGTTTATGTTGAACAATATTTAACAGGTATTGCAGCATCATATATAAGTGGTATTGTTTCAAAATTAGAAATTCATACTACACAACAACCATTATTAACAGGTGATACATCATTAGATAATACAATGATTATTACTGATAATATTTCTAATAAAGGTTTAGTTTATGTTGCAGATTACTCAGCAAACTTTACAGAGAATAGTTTAGTAACTAAAGCTTGGGTATTAGCACAAACACCAGCGGCACCGTCATTACAAACTGTAATTAGTGTTAGTTCAGTTATAAATGGTTTCTTAGCACAAAGTTTAGATAGCTTTACATATATCACATTAGTTAATGGTGGAATAGATATGAGTTCATATGATGGTACAACAACATCTGGATTTAATATGTATGCTGCAACAGGTAATAATTTATACAGTGATACACTAAATAGTTTAAATGCACCAAGTACTATTATAACATCAGACCAAATAAAATTAACAAGTAACAGTAATAACGCATCAGTAAGTATAGTATCACCAACTGGTTTTTATTATCCTACTTTATCATTTATAAATAATGGTGGTACAAATGTAGGTACAATTACAGGTTATGCAGGTAGATTATATGTAAGTCCATTAACAGTAAGTGGAACTATTGATATGGGTGCTAATAAAATAGTTAATATGGCACCTGGTACATTAGCAGATGATGCAGTTACATTAGGTCAATTATCAAGCACAACAGTTATTATAACAAATACAGCTGTTAGTATAAATTTAGGAACAGCATTAAATATTAACTATTCAATAACAGCATTAGCAAGTGCAATAACATTTACAACAAATGGAACTGCAAATGATTTTGATAAATTAATAGTAAGAATAAAAGACAATGGTACAGCAAGAGCATTAACATTTAATCCAACATATTTTGAAGCTAAAGGACAAGCATTACCAACTACAACAGTTGCTGGTAAAGTAATAACAATAGGTTTCATATTTGATAGTGTAACTGGCAAACAAGGATGTGTGTCAGTATCACAAGAAATATAAAAGAAAAATAATATTTAAAAGAAGAATGGAAACAAAATATAAAATAATAGGTGGTGACACTACAACCATAACAAATACAATTGTTAATACAGAAGTAGAATTTACTTTTGAAGATGGTACTGTTGAAGTTATTATCATACCACATTTCAATCCAATTGATGATGAAGATATTATTAAAGGAATTGAAAATAGATTTATAACAGAACAAGAAGCAAGAAATAATAAGGAGGTATCTGAATAATGGCAGTAATAACAGTTTCAAATACGGGTGGAAATTATAATGCAACAGGAACTTGGGTTGGTGGTGTAATACCATTAACAACAGATACAATTGCATTTACAGCAACAAGTGGTAACTTAACTATTAATGTTGCTGCAACTTGTGCTGGTATTAATTTTACAAATTATGTTGGAACACTTACAGTTAATACATTTTTTATAATTAAGGGTAATATTAATCTTGGTACTGGTGGTTATAATGTCGGTGGTGGTAATACTATGTATGCTGGTGCAACAGGAACAATAACAAGTAATGGTACACCTTGGAAAGGTAACTTTGGTTTTTTCGGTACATCACAAACATATACACTTGCAGATGATTTAACTGTTAATGGTACTATTACTATGAATGCAAATTCAAGTTCTATAAATGGTTTCACAATATATGTAAAGTCATCTTGGTCACATACAGGTGGAAATCTAGGTGGTACAACTAATGTAGTATTTAATGGAACTGGTACTTGGAATCATACAACTAGTGGTTATTTAGGTTTAAATACAACTATAAATACAACTGGAACAATAACTCTTGGTGCTAATGGTGCAAGATTTGGTGGTGGTGCTACTTTAACTTATGTTGCTGGAACTGTTGTAGCTTCTACACCATTTTATGTAATGAACAATTGTAGTTTAGATGTAGCTGGTATTAATTTTAATGCTTTTCAAATAAATGGTACAGCAACAGTTTGTACACTTTTAGATGACTTAAATATATATGGTGAATTAAGATTTAATGGTGCAACAAGTTCTACTGTAAATGGATTTAATATTTATTGTAATGCAAATGTTTATATACAACCAAGTTATATTATAGGTGGAACAACTGTATTACAATTAGTTGGAGCAGCTATTACTTGGACACATCAAACAACCAGTTTTATGGCTTTACCTATTGTAATTAATACAAGTGGTACAATTACATTTGGCGTTAATGGTTTAAGATTACACGGTAATACAAGTTTAATTTATACAGCTGGTACACTTGCTGGTAGTAATTTTTTATATTTTGGTAGTTCAAGAATTTTAGACTTAAATACAAGTGTATGGTTATCAGTTACAAATAATGCAGCTGCAACATTAACACTATTAAGTGATTTAAACTTATCTGGTGAACTTAGAAACGGTTCTGGAACACTTACTATTAATGGTGCTTATACAGTATATATAGGTGGTAACTTAACAAGGTCTTCAAATACTGTGTTTTCTGGTACTGCTAGTTTAGTAATGAATGGAACAGGAATTTGGTCAGATTTATATCAAGCACAAATATTTGGTTTTGATTTAACAATTAATACAACTGGAACAATTACAATAAGTGGTGCAGTTAGGATTAATGAGGCATTTACTTATGTTGCTGGTACAGTAATAACAACAGGTTCTACTTTAGTTTTGCCATCAAATGGTGTGTCTTATGATTTGAATGGAATTGTATTTGATATAGTTGTATTTAATGGTGGTGTAACAAGAACATTTTTAAGTGATATGACTTGTAAAACTTTAAATGTTACAGGTGCTGCATCTACAACAAATGGTTCAAGTATTTATTTTAATAATTTACAATATCAAACAACGGCTGGTTCAGTTGGATTAGGAACAACAACATTTGTATTTGCAGGAACAGGTACTTGGTCACATTCAACAACAGGAAGGTTTTCAAATAATTTAGTTATTGATACAGGTGTAAGTGGTGTTACTACTTTTACGGCTGCTAATTATATTACAAATGGAACTGTCACACATATATCTGGAACAGTTAATCAAGGTGCTTATTCATTAACATTGGCTGGAAGTGCAACTATGGACACAAGCGGTATGACTTGGGGTGTATTATATGTTAACGGTGGTGTAACAACATTATTATCAACATTAAAAGCTGATAGAATACAAAACAATGGTTTTACAACTATGACTTTTGTAGGTTCATTTGGATTTGAAGTTGATGTATTTGCTTTAACTACAAATTTAAATATTACAGTTACACTTGTAAATGGTGTAAGATATTTAATTAAACAATCATTAATAACAAATACACCTGGATTTACAAGATTATTTACTTGTGCATCTGGTGCAGCTTTATTAGATTTACAATATGGTGCAACTCAAAACCTAGCTAATACAAGTGCAACTAGAATTAATAGTTTAGGTGGACAAACAATCTATACAACAAGTGGAACTTTAACAAGTACTCAAAACTGGAATGTAAGTGCTCAATTAGGTGAATCTGGTAAATTCTTAATAATGTTTTAATAAAAAATAATTTAATTGATTATGAACTGGAAACCCGTAGCTAATAAGATAGAAGAGATGATAAAACAATCTATTACAGATAATGGATTAGTTAAAACAGGTAAATTATTAAGAAGTATTAAAGTTACTGTTGATGATAATGGTACTTATTCTATTAAAGCAGAAGATTATTTTGAATTTTTAAATAAAGAATACAAAATAGTTGACACTGTTATTAATTCAAGTGAGTTAAATAACTATATTGAGAAGTATTTAGAAGTAGAAATCAACAAAGCATTAGATTAAAGTCTATTAAAAGTATCTAAAAACGATATTATAATTAAGATATATATAATAAACATTACATTATTTTAATGGCAATTACAGTTTTAAATACACCACCGGCATATGTGCCAGTTTATAACCCAATTTATACTAAAGTTAGTTCAAATCAAACAGCACAAGAAGGATTTAACTTCTTGTTTGATTTATATGTTAACAATACTTTTGTTACAAGAACTAATTTATTACCAAGACCTGGTACAACACAAACTATTTATTCACCAGCAAGAATTTTAGAATCATATGTTAATTATGATTTAACTCATAATATAGTTACTGATCAAGTATCAACTAATTGTATTGACAAATATAAAATTGTTTTTGGTGAAGAGTATGTTGTTTATTGGACATATGATAGTATAAGTAATGATACGTATACAAGTACTTCATTTACTGTATTAACAAGTTCAACAAAACATAATTTCCAAGAAGATGATGAGATTGTAATTAAACAAGATACACCAAATACATATGCAAAAATTAATGGTGTACATAAAGTAGAAACTGTAATTGATGATTATAATATTTTAATTAATGTTAATTGTAGTGGTTTAGTAACAACTTTATATGAACCAGGAACTGCAACTTGGGCTGATAAACGTAAAACTGTTTTTATGTCTGATGATGTTGAATTAGTGGATAGATACTTTCAAGATTTAGGTGCTTGGTCTACTTATGGTCCAGATGGTAGTGGTAATAAAATTGAAATATCACCATTAGGTTCATTAAATTGGACACAGTATAATGCTGGTACAATGATAATTAAATATACAGAAGCAATTGGAACTACATTAGTACCTGGTGCAAAATATTATGTTAATTATACAGTATATGATACTTTTCCAGCATTAGGTGGACAAGCAAGTTATGTTACATTAGGTGGTCAAAGTGGTACTACAAATTTTGGTACAGGTAATTTTGCTGAAATAATTGAGTGTGGACCAACAACAGAGTTCAGATTATTTGGTGACTCTGCTGGTGGTGGTTTACAAGGTATAATATTTTCAGAAGTTAGTGTTACATTAATGCCATTTGAAGGTTATGATTGGAATGCTGTTATACAATATGAACAAGTTCCAACATTTGATTATACAAGATACCAAATGGATGGAACATCATACTTTGGACAATTACCAAAATTCTTAACAAATCAACCATTAACAGTTTTAACAAGATTAAATGATAGAGGTTCTATTGGTTGGTTAAATATATTAGATCAATCACAAAATCCAAGTTGGAAATATTATATGATTGTAGCAGGTTATAACTTTGATGGTTCCCCAAGAATTCCATTAATATTTAATTTATTAACAATGGAAGAAAATATTAATCCATCAGACCCATCAAATAGAATTATAGAATATCCAGCATATCCTTGGAACTTAAATGAATTAAGCCAAAGTATTTATGGTATTGATGTAATTGATAATACAGTAGGTAAATATTTTTTACAATTATTTAAAGTAGAAGATCCATTTGGAGATCCAGATAATTATATTCCTATTTCAGAACAGAAATATTTTGAATTAGATTATAATTGTTCAAGATTTGAGCCAGTTAGATTTATGTTTAAGAATTCATTAGGACAATTTGATTATTTCAATGCAACAATGTTATCAAGAACAACAGTAAATATTAATAGAGATACATATACTAAAACATTGGGTATGGATTATCAAGTTGGTGACCGTGGAAGAACAGTAATTAATGTTAATTCACAAGAAACTTTTACAGTTTATACTGATTGGATTAGTGAAACAACAGCAAATTGGTTAGTTTATGAGATGGCAAATAGTTCAGAAGTCTATGTTTTAAATAATGATGGTACTATTATGCCTGTTATAACAGATATTGGTTCTATTGAACCTAAGAAACAAGTAAATGATCAGCTATTTAATTATCAATTTAGCTATTCAAAAGCAGTAAATATAAATACAACAAGAGGATAATATGGAAAATATTTTAGAATTATTTGTAAATGGTACCAATGACACTATTGGACAAATTAATTTATATGGTGATGAACCAATTTCATTGAATATATCTATTCAAGATGTAAAAGATATAAGTAAACGTAACTCAACATTCAGTCAAACATTTACAATACCAGCAGATAAGAATAATAATATTTTATTAAATCATATTTTTAATATTGGTTCTGATTCTACATTTGACCCAAGAAAGAAAACACCTTGTTTTATGTTGAATGATACAGTTCCAGTTTTTACTGGACAATTTCAATTAACAAAAATAAATGTTAAAAATAAAAATGTAATTAGTTATGAGTGTGTTGTATATGGTGAAGTAATTGATTTAGTAAAAGTATTGGGTGATAAATTATTAACTGATTTAGATTATAGTGAAACTATACATAATAGAGATAGTGAAACTATAATAGAATCTTGGTTTGCGGATACAAAAACGTTAGGTTATTATTATCCATTAATTGATTATGGTTATGATTTTAATATAGGTGAATTAAATGCTGGTACTTTAAACATTATTTATGATAATGGTTATCAATCATCTAGTACTATTAATACTTTAACTGATTCAAGTAAAACTTGGACTATTAATCAATATAATACAGGATATAAAGTAAATATTGTTTATGGTACTGGTAGAGGACAAAGTATTAGTATAACTGCTAACACATCAAATACTTTAACGTTGGCATCTAACTGGATAACAACACCTGACGCAACATCATTTTATACAATTACGAAATTAGATACAACTAATCCTTATAATTCTACAGGTGTTGGGTTAATACCTGATAAATTAAAACCTGCAGTATCAAATTATTATTTATTTAATAAAATTTTTAATAATGCTGGTTTTGCATTTCAATCTGATATTTTAAATAGTGAAGTATTTAGTGAAACAATTATACCATTTAATGGTCAAAATGATGATAAATATTATAATTTTAATATACGATTATCATATGGATATAGTAGCACATTAGGACCGCAGACTGATAATTTTAATGTATATTTTCATAGAAGTAGTTTATCAACTGGTATTTCTACAACAGGTCCTGGTACTTGTTTTTGTCATATTATACCAAGAGCCGAACATATTATATTAACAACACCTATAACAATTAATAATCATCAAGATTATATTGTTACATCTTGTAATTTAGATGGTGGTGCAACAACATTTAATACAGGAACTTTACCTCCAGGATGGTTTGGTGTTTCTAATAATGCTTGGAGATACCCTGCTAAAGTAGGTGAAACATTTTGGGTTGAAATTCGTGTTGTTAATAACCCAACATATCATCATATATTTGATACTAATACTTCTTTTTTTAATAAAGCTGTATCATTATCTGGAGATATGATAG
>CALMHN010000170.1 GCA_937863745.1 uncultured bacterium
GTGATATAGTATGCCATCTGATTTATATTTGTATACAGTACAATACCCACATATGCAAGATAAACCCAAATTGTTTAAATCGTTATTTAAAATGGGTACTTCAGTTGCTATTTTTGGTACTATAGAAAATACCGCTGAACGGTTATAGAAATCTGTTATGGCAGACCCTAATGCAAACAAAACGTTCTTATCTTCAATACCTGGTATAGGTAAAGTTACTGATAAGATATATGAAAATTTAGTAGTACGTACAGTATACGGATTACCAAAAGGTGTTAGTTTACAAGAATAGTTTAAAAATTAGGGCATGACGTTTCCAAGACAGTATAATAAAGCTAATATAGGTATGTTTGGTAGGAACAGAGAATGGAAGATGATGGAACGTGATTTTAAACAAACTGTGTAGCAATGGTATAAAAACCCTAGTATAAAGGTTGAAGAACGTAAATAGGGTGAACGGTTAATACGAGGGTTTAATGCATAGCAAGCAATTAATAAAATATAGTTATATGAGATGTCAGAAGTAGGATATTCGTTACTATATTCTGTAGGTAAATCATTATTTTTTGATCCATTTGTACAACGTGGTATGGCATTAGAAGAAGCTGAAAATAGACAAGAATCGTATATGATAAAACGTGATGTATTACATGATGTGTCTAGTTAGTATGACGAGAATTAGCAGAAGTCTATGTATAGACAAATGTAGTTACAAGAAATGAGTAGTTAGTATATAGTTACACAACAATAGCAGACTATACAGAATATAAAGAACCCATATGTAATGTATCGATATTAAGGAGGATTCTTATGTTACTAAACAAAGGTTTAGATTTGAAAGATGAAGAACCTGGTATAGAGTATAAACGTAAATATTAGCAACAAATACTTGGTGTAAATTATGAAGTATAGGATATGTGTTAGAACTGTGTGTATAATCATACTATTAATAAGAAATTAGACTGGGAAATAGATTGTACACCGTTACGTAAAGATAAGAAACAGTATTCGTTAAAATCAGAGAACGAATATATAGCATAGATGAAAGAAGATATAGTGTTATTTGCTAAATACGAATTAGATTTAGAGTTAAGAGAATTTCAAAAAGAGATATTGTTATGTACGTCTAGAAGTAAAGTATTAAGACTTCCTAGACAACAAGGTAAATCTGTTAGTTTAGCTGTAGCTATATAGCATTATGTGTTGTGTAATCCAAAAAAACAAGTGTTATTGTTAGCACATTCAGATTCTAAAGTAAAAGATCTGTTTAAAGAAATTAATAATTATATAAATGAAAGTATATTACTTAAATCTATATAGATACCGCAACGTAGAAACAAATATTATAAATCCGCACCTGACTATGAGTTCACATTTTTAAATGGATAGTCTGTTATAGGTAAATCTACTGGTAATCCTGATTAGGCTAGAGGTAAATCTGCTGATTTGATTGTTATGGATGAAGTATAGTATATGTCTAAAGAAGCTATTGAAACTATTACACCTATTACAGGTGCTAAACAAGAAACATGTACTATAGCTTAGTCTACACCTAGTGATAAAGGTGATTATTTTTATTAGTTAACACAGTCTCCTTCAGTTAAAGAAATACATTACAGATTTCAAGAACTAGAAACGTATAATCCAAAACTAGATTAGCAGATGCGAGATTAGTTACCGTCGTATGAATAGTATGTACGTGAAGTGTTAGCTGAGTTTACTGCTACTGATAAAAACGTGTTTCCGTCAAAGATTATTGATCCTAATATAGAAGAGTACAGTTTAGATTCATTTGATTTACCTATACCAAGAGGTATATATACAATAGGTGTTGACTGGAATGAAAGTAATACTGGTGTACATATAGTTGTACTTAAATAGATTGAAAACGATAAAGTTAAACTGTGTAATTTCATTGTTATATCACCAGAGAGGTTTACACAAATAAACGCTGTTAATGCACTTATAGAACTTAATAAAATATACGATCCTAAATTTATAGCTACTGATATAGGGTATGGTAATACACAGTTACAATATTTATACAAATATGCTGACGAACATCCTGAATCTGGTCTTAAATATAAGATTGTACCTGTAGATTTTAATGGATACTTTGATTTAAACTTAAGTTCTGGATAGATTATTAGACAAAAGACAAAACCGTTTATGGTATCTATAACATCTAGATATTTAGAATAGAACAAATTAGTGTTACCAAAAAGTTTAGATAAACGAGGTAAACTAATTGACCAGATGAGAAAATACGAAATAGTAGATATATCAGAAGGTAATGTACCTAGATATTCTAAAGGTAATGTACATACATTAGAATAGTTTATGTTATAGTTACTGTTTATGTGGAAACTATCTCCTGAAGGTACTGATGTATAGTTATACGATGAAGCTGTTGAAACAGGTATACAAGCATCAAAAGCTGTTATAGGTAAATAGTTAAGACCTATTAATTACAATTCTAAAAGTGTATTAGACAAAAAAGAATTGTTTAGAAAACGGTCGTATATAAAGTTACAAAGGAGACGATAATTGTGTTAATTAAAAAATCAGTTAAACAAGTTGTACGTGTATCTGAATTAAAACAAAGTTCACAAGAAATTAAAAAAGAAGACAGTATAGAAAGTAGAGTACCTGTAAAAGATACAATAGAAAATGAGTTATTAGACAGACTCAACATAATAGAATCACAGTAGACGTTGTTAGAAAAAGCTGCTGATAATAGTTTATCAGACCAAATTGTATTGTTAGACCCTATACATGACAAAGAAGTTATACAGTAGTTAGACGATATACGTAATAGTTAGGTTGTATCTGTAGAAGAAGATAAAGGATATTTAGAAAGTACATATGCTGCACTATCACCTGATACTACTGTTTAGCAATCAACTAAAAGATATAAAGCGTCTCCATATGCTATATATTACGATGATTATATAGCTTAGACTAAAGTTGTTGAAAATATATAGCCTACATAGGAAAAGCTTAGTAACTTTACATATTCTGATGGTAATAAAGATTATTCTAATGACTATACAGATTTATCTGTACCTGATTTAGAACAATGTGTTGATAGTGGTACATGGAAAGATAAACTGTTTTGGAAACTTATTATAACTGAAGATAGAGGATGGGATTTAACTTATTTACTTATATTCTTTGTTTTAGGTCCATTAGAACGATTCTTTAACTGGTTTTTACATAAACTTAAAAGTGTTAAAATTGTTGGTTGGTATCCGTTTGACTGGATTAAATATACATATTTCTGCGAACTGTTTTAGTATAAAATAGCTACAAAATATGCTAGTATGTTCTGTGGTGTTACTGTATTCTTTAAGAACTATAAAGGCGATGATTATGGGTTACAACAATTTTTATCTGAATACAGAAGAGGTAATATCTAAAAAGTGAGTTGATTGTATGGGATTATTTTCTTGGATAGCTAATGGTATAAGTAAACTAGCAACTGGCGCATGGAACGCTTTAACAACTGTAGTTAAAGGTATAGGTACAGCTGTTGGAAAAGCTCTTGACGCTACTGCTAATATGTTAGATAACTTGTTTGCTAAGAAAGGGCATGACAAACTGTTAGAAAGTATAGCTAATATATATAGCGTTTCAAGAGGTGTTAACACTGGTAACTAGTTAATTGATAGTTTGTTTACTGACAACTAGTTTGATGTACCGTCATATTTCAATGTTGAGAAGAATAAATAGTTTTTACAGATGTATGATAAAAACTATAAGTTATATACAGAACTTATAACATACAGTATGAGTGAATAGTTTGATTTATATCCATATAGTCGTACATATACTAAAAATAATGATGAGTTTAATAAAGATTATTCATATAACAGTTTTGGATTACCAGAAGATGTATTTTATGTATAGGGTAAAAGTATAGTTAAACAAGCACAATAGGGTAACTTTACATCTATGTTGAATCATCTAATTACATTCTTTAAAATAGATAAGAGTTTTTTGTTTATAGACGAACCTGATGAATATAAAGTTATACTTATAGGTGCATAGATTAATTTGTTTAGAACATATTCTGGTAACAACTTCCCGTTTAAACAAGATTATTCTTAGTTCCCTACACAGTTTTTGTATAATGTATATCCACAGTACCAACTTAAAAAAGATAAGTCTACTAGTACAAATAGAGGTGGATAGTCTAATATAAGTTTTAAAATTAAGTATGATGATGGATAGTTGCATACTAAATAGAAAGAGTTGTTACCTAAATAGCAAACTGTTATAACTAAGTTTACTACTAGTATAAGTGATAAAGTTATAGATGGCAAAAGTGGGTTAGTACATTTGAATATAAAAGATAAGTCTAGAAGTCTTTTACGTTCTATAAGTGAGGTTAAGAAAAATGCCACTAAATAATGAGAATTTAAACAAGTTCTTTGATAATATAGACCTTAAATCTGTAGCTGGTATAAGTGAAGAAGATGTACAAACACTTAAAAAAGTTGATACAACAAAACTATCTAATGTAGTTGGTCAATTAGATAACCTCATATCTAACCTTGATAATACTATAAACTTGTATGTAGAAGATTCTGTAGACTGGTTAACAATACTTCTATGTTGTTAGCAGTATTATCAGTAGTTACTCAATGTAGCTATTAAAGAAAAACAGTTAACTGACCCTAATTTCTTTAACCAGTTTAAACGATATTTTAATAGTCAAGTAGACGATTTTAATTCTATACTAGAAAAGTTTAATGAATGGTTAATTGATCCAGAACAGTATAGAGAACAAATACAAGGGGTATTAGACTTTTTAGTTACACTTAAATCTGTATTATCTATATTTCTAGTGTTTAAAGATTTAAAGTTCCCTAAACTATCGACTATGAATATAGGGTCTATAGCAACATCTATTATAATGGCTATAGTAGGATACTTCTCACGGCAAATACTAGATTTTGTGTCTAAAAATATTACTAATACTGGTATATAGAACAAGTTCGATGATTTTATAACATAGATAGAGAACCTTATAAAAGTGTTTTATACATGTGATGATACATAGAGTTTAGCTAGTACAGTTGTTATGAGAAATATGAGTTTAAAATTAGAGTCTATGAAAAACTTTTTAAACTATATGGAATATGGTAATTTCTTTAAATAGCTAGAGAGTCTAGTTGAACTTAGAGATGATGTAGATGAAGATATAACTGATTATGAAAAAGCTATACAACGTGTTGTAAAGTAGTGGAACGAATTATAGCCTGATGATAAGAATTATGATTAGTAGGTACGTATGGTAAGTCAGTCTATATCTAATTTATGTACTGAATGTACACCATTTATACATCTGTTTGGAGACCTTTTTAATAAATAGTTTACCTAGTTACAAGAAGTAGCTAATATGATACTAGATTTGTTATAGAAAACATATTTCGATATGAACGAGTTGTTTAGAGAAGTAAACTTCTTTATGATTATAGAACAACTTATACGTATAATAAACAATCTCATATCACTACTTAAAAAACCTGAGGATATACTAAGAAAACTAGAAGGATTAGATTTCAAGAAATGTTATTAGTTCTTTAACTACACATATGTAGATTTCGATGTAACTAAACTTAAACCATCTAAATATAAACTAGAAGATTATGTATCTAAAACGTTTAATATAGAACCATAGAAAATCGATCCTAATCTTATTGATAACATACAAAAAGGTAGAGTTATGAACGAAATACCTATACAAAGTTATATAAACGAATTTATAGATACTGGTAAATATCCTGTAGGAGAAACAATTAAACCTATAACAGATTTATTAACTGATAAAGATATATAGGATTTATACGAACAAATACAAAAATTGTTTGATAAAAATTAGAATATCAACGATATAAAAGATAACGATGTTAAACAGATGTTTAACAACTTACTTGCTGGTATGATTACAAAGAATGAAGATTACTTTAATTTATTGAAACGGTTGAATGCTGATTTACGTTAACAATTTACTGTTAATTAATGTAAGGAGTTGATATGAGTGGGATTCTTTGATATATTCAGGAATAATAAAGAACAACAACCTAGTTATGATATTAAAGTAGCTAAATCTCCTTATTTCCTTAAGAAAAATAAGAATAGTTTATAGTGGATATCTAATAAGAATAAGTATAATACAAACACGTTTGTATATAATTCATATTTTGCTGAACTATACTAGGCATATACAGGGAACGGTACTTTTTATAGGGCAGTATCTAAAATACGTGAATTAGTGTTTAGACATGATTTTTATATACATTCAAGCGATGAAGAGATAAACAAGTATATAATAGAAAGAATAAGACAAATAGAAACTGCTAGTAATAAACCATTTGAGATGTTAGTAAGAGATTTAGTTAATGATTATGTGTTATACGGTAATGCTATGTGGTATTTGTATAGAGATATAGAAAATTCATACGGTAACCCATATATAGATTTTGATGGTAAACAAACTAAACCTATATCTGCAGTGTTTAATGTACCTATACGATTTGTATCTTATGATGTTAATAATAATAGGTATGTTATAGATGAAGATATATACGAACAGTTTGCTGATATATCTGTATATAGAACTAGTGAAGAAGAACTTGTATACTCACAAAATAAAGCTATAGATAATAAGAATATTATACACATAAAATCTGAAGATAATGGCGAAATATTTCCAGGTGGATTTTAGAGTAGAGCATTGAATACACTTGTTATACTTGCATCTTTAGAAGATATAGCAGAAGATATGTTAGAGAATAGACAGTTCTATGTAACTATATACAAAGTTGGTAGTAAAGAAAAACCTGGTACTTAGGAAGATATAGCTATAGTTAAAAAATCGTTAGAGAATGAACCTGAAGGTGGTATATTAGTTATTCCAGGTAACCATGATATAGATATAAAGAATATGTCTAGTTTAGGTGATATAAAACAGTATATGGATTATTTTAAAACTAAACTGTTGAATGAATTAGGTATATCGTCTATAGGTATGGGTGAAGGTGGTTAGGCTAATAGAGCTACTGCAGAAGAAGCTAATTCTATAACGTATGATTTAGTTAAAAGTATACAAGATACATTTGCACAACAGTTTAATTTCTATTTCTTAAGACAGTTGTTGAAAGAGAAAAAAGGGTTTGATAAGAAGAAGATATTCAAATTGTCTGATGAAGAGTTACCTAAAATAATATTCCCTGAACCTGATTCTTCGCTTATGGTTAAATTGAATACACATGAAATATATAAGTTTGAACATTCTATACAAACAGAAGATGAAACAAGACGTAACCTTAAAATGCCACAACTAACAGAAGAGAAGAGAAAGAAACTGTTCTAGAATATGTACGGTACAACAGGGTCTTTACTTGAAACGAATAATATTGTACAACCACAGAATCAACATACGCAAAATTAATTAAGGAGGTAAGCTTAATGTATTTAACTATAGATAACGCTGTATTATCATCTTCTAAATATGAAGATGCTATGAATCATAAAGTGTATATGATATAGACACATTCAGATTTTGTTATTAATCAAAGAGTGTATCCATAGGCAGAAGTAGAAAAAGCGTAGGAAACTTTTTATAAACCATATAACAAACCTGTGTTATTACATCATGATGACTATTCTGATCCTATAGGCAGAGTTGTTAATTAGGTATTCTTTTCTAGAGAACAGTTAGGTGAAGCAGAAAAACTGTATCAAACTAAAATAGATATACCAGAAGGTGCAACAGGATTCCTTGTTGTAGAATGTGATATATTAGATGACAGTGTATACGAAAAAATAAAATCAGGTCTCTACAACACTGTATCGGTAGGGTTTCAAGCACAAAATATTAAGTGTAATATATGTGGTGCAGATTTAAGAGGTGTGTTTGGTAGTGAACATGAGCATAGACCAGGTGAAACGTATAACGGTGTTACTATGCATTATGTAGTTGAAGGTATACGATATCAAGAGATAAGTTACGTTAACCATCCTGCTGATCCGTTTGCACATACATTTAAACTTGGTGGTGAGACAATATAGAAAGATTCTTAGTTAGAAGAATATATAAAACAAATATAGAATGAAACCGTAACTTAGCTTTACAAAGATGCAAAGTTAGATATCATTACTAATGTTAATTATCTTATAGACAGTGTAGTATAGTATCAAGATTTACCGCTAGCTGATGAAAATACACCGTGGGATGGTAGTAACGCTAGAAAAAATGTAGCTAAATGGTAGAGTTCTGATGGATCAGGAGATAAAGATAAGATAGACTGGTCTAAATACAGAAAAGCGTTCTTATGGTATAGCGCCGATAAACCTGATAGTATGTCTGAATATAAGTTTCCTATTGCAGATGTTATAGACGGAAAGTTAAAAGCTGTACCAAAAGGTATTATGACTGCTGCATAGATTTTACAAGGTGCTATGGGAGGAACTGATATACCAGAAGAAGACCAAAAGAAGATGAAAACACATTTAGAGAAGTATTATGAGAAGATGGGTAAAAAAGCGCCATGGCAAAAAGAAGATTCTAATGGAGGTATAGATATGGATGAATTAAATGCTTTAATAGAAAAGGTTAAACAGTTAGAAGACTCTGTAAAACAGTTTGAAAAGTTTATGTTAGATTATCGAGAAAAAGAAAAAGTGTAGTTAGTTAACTCAATTATAGAGTTAAAGAAAAAGATTAAACCTATAAAAGATGAAGACGCTGAACAACATAGACTTATGGAAAAAGATATGGATACACTTGAGACATTAAAAACAGAGTTAGAGAGTTTAATTGTTAAAAACGAAGTTGATGAACCTGTAGATGAACCTGTACAAGAAGAACCAAAAGTTGAAGAGAAAGAAGAAGTTGTTGAAACACCTGTTGATGAAGTATCTAATGAAGAAAAGCCAGAAAGTGTTGATTAGAAATAGGTTCAAGATGAAAAAGAAATCAAAATAGTAAAATCACAGGACAACGAAGTATAGAAAAAAGAACCTAAAAGTATTATTGATACATTAAAAGATTTAGGTTTATATAACGAAAAAACAGAATAATATATAGGAGGTAAAATAGTATGGCTAGAGTAAGAAAAGCAAAAGATGTATTATTTAGAGTTATAGAAGATTGTGCAAGTATAAGTGGAGGTATAAAAAACAGACCTGCTCCTTATTTACCTATTATAGAATGGGATTATGAAAACGAAGTAGGTATAGTTATAAAAGCAGGACAAATTGTAGCAAGAGAT
>CALMHN010000171.1 GCA_937863745.1 uncultured bacterium
CCAGTTTTATTAATAATAACCATACCAGGCATTAAACCATTTTGAACATTTTTTAAATGATAAGTAGATATTTCATATGCTAATTTAATATCATTTAATGCTGCTGAATAAGATGGTAAAGTATAATAATCCATACCAGGTGTATATGATTTAATAAATATAATTTGAGATGGATATTCAATTCTAAAAGCAGTTTTAACAGCTTCAATTTCATTTATTGATGGTCTATAACCTGGTTCAAAGAATTTATTCCAATCTTGTTCTGCATCAGGATAAAATACGGGTTTATTTTCTGGTTTAGTTTTAGCTAACCAATTTTTAGACATGTAATATCCTTCTAATTGTTTACTATTTAATTTTTTATCACAATCATATTTAGCGATACGCATTTTTTCAAATGGTCTAGCTTCAATTTGTGCAACTTCATTACCAGATTCATTCCAAATAATATTTAAATAATAACCACCAAAGATTAAATAATCTAATACTGATTTTTTTACAATATCATTTAATGTATCTTTTGAATATTCATTTAAAATAAATGGTGTTTCTACTTCAAAACCCATACCAGCAATTAATTTTGCTTTTCTATTTATAATAGATTTATGTAATGGTGATGCATTATTATATAAACGAATTAATTCTTGAGGATAATCATTATTAATACCATAATCAATCCATTTATTTGAACCAAAATATTCTGCTACTACTGGAGTACCTACTTCTGTTCTACCAAAACGCATCATTTGTGTATTTACTTTTGGTGTTTTAAAATTTTCTGTCATATTATTTTATTTTATTTTTATGGATTTGTACCTATTTATGGGTTAGTACCTATATTACCTGTTAATGATATATATGTAACTGGCGGTATATTACTAGTATAATTTTTATCAATTGAAACTGTATCATTAAATACTTTTACAATACCAATTTCACATGTAACAAAATTATCAAAATCTAATGGATTAGTTGCAATAACTGAATATGTATGTTTACCTTGATTTAAACATACAATACCATTTTCTAAATCTTCATCATTTATATCATCAACAACAGTAACTTGAAACTGATTATAACGAATAGCATAAACTGAAGTATCTAAAACCACTATTGATTTAACAATATGTGTCATTTCTTCTTTAATAACTAAATTATAAATTGCATTATTAATTGTATTTAATTCTGATATTGTTATATATACTTGGTTAATACCTTTTCTTAAAACTATCATATTTGAAGTACTTATTTATTATTAATATAAAAAACATTAAATTGTTTAAAATAAAAATGCCAGACTATTTAATCTGGCATTTAAAATTTTTATATCAAAAATTAAGATGATACAATCGTCAAAGTTGCAATGTATGCTGGTGTTGCTTCACGAGGAGCTGTTGGGTTTTTAGCTAACATTTGAACATTAGCACCATTTAAGTCGCCATAAGCTTTACCTAAACCACCAGTTTGAGTAGCTGTATATGCACCATTTTTTTCGCCCATTATAAACCATAACCCAGTTTGAGACTGAACTAATACAGTTACAGGAGTAATTGCTAAAGCATATAATAAATCACGTAATTTAGCTTGGTATTTATGAAATACCAAATCTAAAGTTTGATTATAAAAAGTAGTACCATTTTCATTAGATGTTTGTCCTTCAAAATTGAAACCAGATAATTCAGGTTTTTGGAAGAACTCATAAAAAGTCTCTGATATTGCACCAGTTAAAATTTTACCATCAGTATCAAACGTGTAAGTTTGAGCTGGGTCAAATGATTTAACTAAAATTCTTTGGATTCCACCAATTGCATCATTACAATCAAGTGTCCAAACATCATTAAAAGGACAAGCCATAATATTTGTTTTTTATTTATTTTTTATTTTAATTGTTTTGTTTTAATAGTGAGTGGGCTTTTACACCCACTCATTAAATTAAGAACTTCTGATAACTAATTCTGGGAAGTAAAAACCTGTACCAAATTTAGTGTTATTGTCTATCACTAAAGCTTTTTTGTCTTTAGAGTAGTACATGTCAAAATTAATATCTTCGTCACCACCAAAAGCGATAACAATATTTTCTTTTGCTGTTGCAATAAATGTTCCTGATGGTGCACCAGATAAACCAGCTACTGAGTGAACAGTTGTACCAATAGAACCTGGGTGGAAAATAGATTGAACTTTTTCTGTACCCATTAATGCTACATTGTATTTGTAATTTTTGTTTAAATCCATTAAATATAATTGGAAATCACGAGGTGATAAGTAAATTTCTAATTTATCTAAAATAGATTCAGGAGCTACTGCTACGATAGAATCGATATAAGCTACTGAGTTAGAAGATGTCATAGCTGCAATAGTTACAATAGTTTCACCTGTTAAAGCTGCTGCTGTAGCTAAAAAGCCATCACATAATGCTAAGTTACCTGAACCTGTTGATTTATTACCTCTCCATAAAATTTTCTCAATTTCTAAACCTGTAGTTTCAACTTTGTTAGATGCGAAAATTTCTGCTTCTGTACCTAAATCTTCTGGTGCGTATTTACGAGACATCTCTAAATCATACCATACTTTTTTTAATTCTTGTAAACATAAAGTTTCGTAGAAATCAATTGGACATAAGTTAATAGTACCTTGTGCTAAGATTGTAGATCCTGCAGAAGTAGTATTACATAAGTTGTTTGTTCCAACTACTGTTGATTTTACATAATTTAATTTGTAAGTGTCGCCAAATACTCCGTATTTAACTGTTACTAAATTATTTGCTAATGTATTAGCATTTAATAAGATTTGTTTGATTAATCCACTTGATTGCTCATCTGTGTAAGGCGTTAATGCCGATAAATCTAAAGCCATAATGTTTTATTTGTTTTTTATTTTTTATTTAACTATCTTATGATAATTATTTATTTGTTTCTTAATATTTGTTGTACTGCTGATAAGTTATTATCTTTAGAGAATTTAAAATCTTTTTCTGCAGTTTTAGTTGAAGTTTTTTCAAATTTTCTAGTATCAATAGCTTTAACTGCTGGAGCTTTCTTTAATTTTTCAAAAGCTTCTTGTGCAATTTTTAATTCTTTATCAGAATTTTCTTTTGCTAATTTAATAGATTCTAATTCTACTTTTAATGCGTTCATTTCTTCAATTACTGTCTCATCTACAACTGGTGTTTCTACACCTTTTTTAGTTATTAAAACGATTTTACCGTCAGAATCAACTTGAATTAAATCACCATTTTCCATTTCATATTCACCTGAACTTACTGTTGTTGGTTCCATTGCTGAACCATCACCATTTACCCAAGTTTGTGTTAAAATAGTACCTACTTCTAAAGTATCTTGATCAATATCCATTGACCATTTATTGATTTGTTTAATAACAGCCATTTTAACTGGAGCTTCTTCAACATCACCTTCAGCTTTATCTTCTTCTGGTGTTTCTGCTTCTGGTGTTATAACTGAAATCATACCATCTTTAATTGTTAATGTTGATTCATCTTCTAAAATATAATCACCATCTAATATTGCAACTTCTTCATCTTGATCCATTTTAACAATTTCAGCACCTACTTTAAC
>CALMHN010000172.1 GCA_937863745.1 uncultured bacterium
CTATAAATGTTTCTAAATTAACGAGCACTTTAAAAAGTGATCCTCTAATAAGTGATGCTAAAGTATCATATGGATGGGGATTCACCATTAAAATAAATATAACAGAAAATCAACCTATGTTTATTGTTAAATCAACTGGAAAAGTATGCCTTGCAGATGGTACTATTGTTAACTATGATGACACATTTAAAACTTTACCAACATTATTAAATGAAACACCATCTACTCAAATGACATTGCTAGCTAATAATTTAGCCAAAGTCGATAAAGGTATCTTATATTTAGTAAGTGAAATAGAATATAATCCTAGTTATAACAGCAATAAAGAAATGATTGATGAAAATAGATTTCTTTTATCTATGAGTGATAAGAATCAAGTATTTATTACCGCTAAAAGAGCCGACAATTTAAATTATTATTTAGATGTTATTGCTAATAATCGTATATCTACCAATGGAACATTATTCCTTGATGGAGACTCTAATAACTTTACATTTAAGTTTGCCAGTGGTACAACAACTACAACGCCAACTACTTAGGAGGTTATATGGACAAAATTAATTATGATAAACTTATGCAAGAAGAAATATCAACTTTTAATGGAACAAAGAAAAGTATTTTACTTCATTCCTGTTGTGGGCCATGTTCCAGTGCTTGCATTGAACGTTTAAAAGAATACTTTGATATAACAATAATATATTACAATCCCAATATAGAGCCTTATGAAGAATATTTACATCGTAAAAATGAACAAATTAGATTATTGAATGAATTAAATATAAAATATATAGATGATGACTACAATAATGATTATTATCATAAATTAACTGAACCTCTAAATAATGAAAAAGAGGGCGGTAAAAGATGTGCTGTATGTTTTGGTATAAGATTAAAATATACTGCTAAAAAAGCATTAGATTTAGGTTATGATTATTTTGCTACAACATTGACTGTTTCTCCTCATAAAAATAGTGATATAATAAATAATATAGGATATAGGATAGGAAAAGAGTATGGTATAAAATTTTTATATTCGGATTTTAAGAAAAGAGAAGGATATAAAAGAAGCATTGAACTATCCAAAAAGTATGATTTATATAGACAAAATTATTGTGGATGTCTATATAGTAAGGAGATTAATAATGAAGAATAAGGGTTTTACGTTAGTGGAAGTATTAGCAGTAATAAGTTTAATTGGAGTACTTATAATTTTATTTACGCCATCTATCATCAGTATATTTAACAATGCTAAACATCAAATAAGTGATATGAATAAACAAAACATAATTGATGCTGGGAAATTATATGTAACTGATTTACTTAATAAAGGAACTGAAACTGTTGATGGAAAAACAGTTCTTGTAACTTACAATGGTTTATCTGGTTATGATTTTAAATCAGGAATATGTACATCAACTGATCAATCACTTACAGTATCAGTTAAATATCTAGTAGAACATAGTTATTATGATAAAGAATGTGATTACAATGGCAATACTACTAATTGTAAGATACAACCTAAGTATGCTGATACTTGTAAAGTTACAGCCAAGTTTACTTGCTCATATATTTATGCAAACCCTGAAAGCGCTGGACAAGATAATGCTGTAAAATATGCTCAAATAGATGATTATGATGTAGATTTTTCCACAGGTTCTGAATGTGGTATATAAAAAGATATTTAAGTATCTTTTTTTGTTATTTTAAGTAAATATGTGATATATTTTTAATAAGGATGTGTTAATATGGGATTTTTCCAAAATATAAAATCTAAATTATTTAATAAAAAAGAAGAAGAAAAAGAATTATTAGAAAAAAATAATATAAATGAAATAGAAGAATCAGAAGAAGTATCTGAAGAAATAAAAAAAACTGTAACCTATGATAAAGGATTAGAGAAAACAAGAAAAGAATTTGTTTCTTCTTTAACATTACTAGGTAAAAAGTTTGGTAAAGTAAATGATGAATATTTTGATGAATTAGAGTCTATTTTAATAAAAGCTGATATTGGTGTATCAACAGTAGAAAAGTTCCTTGAAAGGCTTAAAAACCGCTGCAAGCATGAAAATATTACTGATTCTAGCTTTCTAAATGAAGTAATTGTTGATGAATTATTTAGTATATATGTTGAAGGTGAAGAGTTAACTGATAAAATAAAATTTGCTGATGAAGGTCCAACTGTAATATTGATGGTTGGTGTAAATGGAGTAGGAAAAACTACAACCATTGGTAAATTAGCTAATAAATATCATAAGATGGGTAAAAAGATTATGCTTATTGCCGGAGATACTTTTAGAGCCGGTGCCGTTGAACAACTTCATGAATGGGCAATTAATACCGATTCACTTTTCTATGGTAAAGAAAATACTGATCCAGCGGGCGTTATTTATGATGGACTAGAACTTGCTAAAAAAGAAAATGTTGATATGGTTTTTATTGATACAGCAGGACGTTTACAAAACAAAGTTAATCTAATGAATGAATTAGAAAAAGTTAATAAAGTAATAGGTAAATTAGTGCCAAATGCACCTCATGAAACTCTTTTAATAATTGATGCTACAACTGGTCAAAATGGTATTTCTCAAGCTAAATCATTTAAAGAGATTACAAATATAACTGGAATTGTCTTAACTAAATTAGATGGTACAGCAAAAGGTGGAATAATTCTTGCCATCAAAGAAGAAGTAAACATACCAGTCAAATTTATTGGCTTAGGTGAAGGTATAAATGATTTACAAGCATTTGATATAGAAGAATATATATATGGATTATTTAAGGATATGATTTAAATGGAAGATAGAATTTATTTAACTGAATTATATGATTATTATCAAGGATTATTAACAGATAAACAAAAAACTTATTTTGAAGAATATTACTTTGATAATTTAACGATGGAAGAAATTGCTGAGAATCATGAAATATCTAAAAATGCAGTTTCTAAAACTTTAATTGAAATAAAAGAAAAATTAGATGAATATGAAGATATTTTAAAACTATATGATAATCGTTTGAAAATAACTAAATTATTGTCAGAAGAAGAATTAAATAAAATAGATAAATACATTTAATATATGATATAATTTAATATATGGAAGGTTGGTATATATGAATAAAAGAATGAAGGCACTTGCTATATTATTATTAGCATTAGTCTTTAATATTAATGTTGTTAATGCTGCTACAACCACGGCTGCAACTACTGGAACTACTCAAACAGCTACAACAGCAGCTTATATAGGCGATAATTTTTGTCATGAACAAGAAATAGTTACGGTAGTTAAAATATTGGGAATTGTACTTGTGATAGCCAAATTATTTGTTCCAATTGTAATAATTGTCATGGGAATCATGGATTTCTATAAAGTAGTTATAAGTGGTGATGAAGCGCAAATGCCTAAAAGTGCTAAATCCTTAGGATTAAGAATTGTAATAGGATTATTCATCTTCATGGCACCAACTCTTATAAATGCAGTCTTAAAAGGTTTATATACAAATGATAAAATAACAGAAAATGCAAACGCTTGTCAAAATTGCTTATTAAATCCATTTGGATCAGGTAATTGTTCAACAACAGCTGGAGATTCTGGTAACTCTGGTGAAGATTTTAGTATTAATGGGATAACGACAACAACTGCTCGTACAAATCGAGCTGATGCTCAATAAAAAAGATGCTATATTAAAGCATCTTTTATTTCTTTATAATTACAATTGTATTTCCATTCGAAGAAACTTATTAATTTTTTATAAGCCATATTACTTAATATTACAGCATTTAATAAAGATGTAATGATGGCTCCAATACTTAATATACTTTTAAATCCTTCATCAATATCTTGAATATTTACTTTAGCTAAATAGATAATAATAACAAGAATAAAGAATGGGATAATTCCAACTAAGAAGCCGGTAAAAGCATATTTACTTTTTGAGTTCTCAATATTATTAATTTCTCGAATTATATCGTAATTATTATCCTTATTCATATCTTTTACCCTCTAGTATAAGTATATACTAAATGCCAAAAAAAATATATAATAAAATTATGCTTTAGTAGCTTAATGGATAGAGCATTGGCCCCCGGAGCCAAATATATGAGTCCAACTCTCATCTAAAGCACCAATTATTCATAAATATTAATATTTAAATAAAAAGTCTGGAAATCCAGGCTTTATTTTTATACTAATTTATTATTTATATCATTAATCATTTTGGCTGTTTTATTAATAAATGATTTGCGATATCTTTTCTTATTTAATTGAGTTAAAACAATTAAGTAATAAGGCTTTTTACCATCAACATAACCAGCCTCATGGTAGGCAATATCCCATTCTCCATATTTTCTAATAAATATATTATTATCTAAATTATTAAGATCTATTATCTTAAAACTTGGATCAATTAAATAACTCCTAAAAGTTTTTCCATATTGCTTATTATTGTTAATAAATTCCATTACTTTTTTCCAATAAATAATCATATCAGAACAATTGATAATTCCAAATGAATCAGTTTCTTTACCTTCCATGGTATGAATAGCACCCATAGAATTTCCGAAATCTTTTAATTTATCTTTTCCTATTAATCCAACTAGTTTTAAATAAGCTGTATTATCACTTTCAACTAATGTTAATCTAATTAAATCTAATATTTCATATGACACATCTTTTTTATTTTTTCTAATAATACCAGATCCAGGTTTTAATTCCTCTTTCTTAACTAATATTTTATCATGTAAATTTATTTTATTATCAGAAGCATCCATAAATAATTTAAGACAAACTAATATTTTTATACTACTAGCAGCATAAAAACAAATATCCGGATTATAACTTAGTATTGATCCATCCATTGCTTCATAGTAATAAGCTACCTTATTTCCCTTATATATCTCATTTGAATATAAATCATTTAACTTCTTAAGATCACTTAGAATTGCATAGTTAAAATCCATTTTACTTTTATCAAATTTATAATTATTAGAAACACTAAAATACATATTAAAATCTCCATTTCTACTTTATTATAACATATCTAAAAACACCTATGCTATAATGCTCTTGGATGTGATTATATGATAAATCGTAAAATAACGATAAAGAAGAATAATATAAAATCATTTTACAAAGTATTATTTATCTATAATTCTTTTATTTATAAATTTGTAAACTTTAAACTTATTAATAAAACAGATGATATTTTTATTAATCAAATAGAAGATATCTTAAATACTAAAAATAAGAAACAAAATATTAAAAAGGTAATTGATTATACCTGTGCCTATATGGATGATTATTATAAAGATAAAACCATGTGTGATTTTAAATGTTCTCAATGTATAATTCAAAGAATGAAAAAATCATCATATATAAATGGTTGTTGCCACATATGTGTTTACCCAACTTCAAATGGTTGTCCATCAAGAAATATTGCTTGTAAAAGATTTAACTGTACTTATGTTAAAAATCATAATAAAACATTAAAAGATGAAGACTTAAAATTAATATATTGTTTAACACCATTACAAAGATTTATTGTGAAATCCGATTATTTTACTTTAGAAAATGATGTTATTAAAGATATTTATTTTAATAGTATGATTATTGCAAGTATTAGAGTTATATCGAGAAACGTATATCATTTAATAAAAGTGCATAAAGACAAGTTGAATATAAAATAATAATTAATTTTCCTTTACATTGCTATTAATAATTTTTAATCTCCAAAATAAGTGAAATGGTATAATAATAATAGGATGTGATAGGCATGACTTTAAAATATGTTGAAATAAATCGTGATAATATTCTCTTAGCTACTAAAGTACAAATGGAAATATTCCCTGGAGAATCAGGATATGAACACTTTCGTTTAGCTATCAAAGGACATAATCCCCTAACTAAATATTATTTAGTATATGATGGTGATAATGTTATTGGAATAACAGGTTTATATTCAAGAGAGAATGTTTATTTATCTCATAGTATCTGGCTTGGCTGGTTTGGTGTATTAAAACAATATCGTAGACATGGATATGGGAAACAAGTATTATATGACACCATGGATATGGCTAAGTCATTAATGACTAAATATCCAATTAAATATTTTAGATTATATACATCTTCTAATGATAATGCATCAGCAATTCCTTTATATGATAAAACCATGGATATAAAAGAAGATTATACAAATATTGATGATGTTACTTATGATGACAGTTGCTTAATTTATACTAAAGTTTTAGGCGACTATGAACATATAAAATGGAATAACCAATATTTAAATTTAAATGAGGTAGTAAAAGAACAAGAAGTAGGAAATTTGTTATTTGAATAGAGTTTTTTAAACTCTTTTTTTTAACATAAAAATATGTGTTATACTTAATCAGGATGGAAGTGTAAAAAATGAACTTGTATGTAATGAGACATGGGGAAACTGATCTTAATAAGAAAAATGTTTATAATTGCCGAATAGATGAAGATTTAAATAGTGATGGAATCAACGAAGCTAAGCTAGCCATTTCTAAAATTAAAGAAATGAATATAGATATAATTATATCATCTCCCTTAATTAGAGCCCTACATACAGCTCAAATTGTTAATATAAATAATCTTCCAATTAGAATAGATGATAGATTAATTGAGCGCGATGGAGGTGCATTAACTGGTACTGCTGTTGAAGTCGAATCTTTTTATAATGAATTTTTTAATTATAACTATGTCTCACCAGTTCCAGGTTTAGAAAGATTAGATCATATGTTTAAAAGAGTTGCATCTTTAATTGATTCATTGAAAGTTGATTATCCTGATAAAAATATTCTCCTTGTAACTCATGGAGGAATAGGTTTAGCAGTATATTATTATTTTAATGAAATACCAAGAGATGGAATATTACTACATCATCATCACTTAGATAATTGTGCAATAGAGGAGTATAAAATTTAAAATGGACAAAATATTATTTACAGGAAACTATGAAAATTGTAAAACAGGGAATCTCGTTTCTATATCAGGTGATAAAGGGAAAAAAGTAGGATATGCTGGAAATACTTATAAGGCCTTAGCACCAAAACTAGGATTTTGGATGACTTGGCATGATAATCTAGGAACATGGTCTAAAGAAAAAAGTGATTATTTTTATATTGAGCATTACTATGATGAAGTATTATCTAAATTAGATCCCATGGATGTCATGGAAGAATTAGGTAATATGCCAATTTTATTATGCTATGAAGATAATATGGATTTTTGTCATCGTCATTTGGTAGCTTTTTGGTTAGAATTAATGCTTGGAATTAAAACTTACGAAATAAAGATGAATGATAAATTAGCTACATTAGAAGTCTTATCTAGACCTGAATATTTAAAAAATATCTTGGAAGATGTAATAAGAAACAAGACAAATCTAAATGGTTATAGTTCTATATCAGCAGCATATTATTATAATAAAAGCGAGTATCTTTCTAATAAATTTCTAGATGATATGTGTGAGCATAAAAGAATAGATGATTCTGATTGTAAAAAGTTAGATTATGCTGATTCTTTAAAGAATAAAGCTAAACTAATTGAAAGCACTTATGTTCATGATAAGCAAAAACAACATATCCGAAAATAATGTTTGAAAAAAATAATTAATGTGTTAATATATAGGTGTCAATGACGAAGGAAAGAAAGATATTAAGTATCTTTAAGAGAGACTCTTATATGCTGCAAGAGAGTTAAGAAAAAGATATCCCGAATGGTTCTGGAGTTGAATCGCCCTACAGCGTTAAAAGTATTAAGTGCATGAATTACTCATGAATTAAGGTGGTACCACGGGTTTATACTCGTCCTTTAGTTCATGGGTTTTTATTTTGAAAGGAAGATAAAAATGAATAAAAAATATTATATTAGTACAGCAATTGCCTATACCAGTGGAAAGCCTCATATAGGTAATACTTATGAAATTGTTTTAGCCGATGCTATTGCTAGATTTAAAAGATTAGAAGGTTATGATGTTTATTTTCAAACAGGAACAGATGAACATGGAGAAAAGATTGAAAATAAAGCTCATGATGCTCATATTGAACCCCAAGAATATGTTGATAATATAGCAGGTATTGTTAAAAATATTTGGGATACAATGAATACATCATATGATGCCTTCGTAAGAACTACAAATCCTGAACATGAAAGAGTTGTTCAAGATATCTTTAAAAAATTATATGATCAAGGAGATATTTATAAAGGGGAGTATGAAGGTTGGTATTGTACACCATGTGAATCTTTCTGGACTGAATCAGAACTTGTTAATAATAAGTGCCCTGACTGTGGAGGAGAAGTTCATAAAGCTAAAGAAGAAGCTTACTTTATGAGAATGAGTAAATACTCTAAATGGTTAGAAGATTACATTAATGAACATCCTGATTTTATTCAACCAGAAGCTCGTAAAAATGAGATAATGAATAATTTCATTAAACCAGGATTACAAGATTTATGCGTTTCTCGTACAAGCTTTACTTGGGGAATACCAGTAACTTTTGATCCAAAACATGTTATCTATGTTTGGATAGATGCTTTATCAAACTATATAACATTCCCTGGTTATGAAGTAAATGGAGAATCAAGTGATAAATTCAAAAAAAATTGGCCAGCAGATCTTCATTTAATAGGAAAAGATATTTTAAGATTCCATACTATTTATTGGCCAATTATCCTTCATTGTTTAGGACTAGAATTACCACATAAAATATTTGGACATCCATGGTTATTATTTGATAATGACAAGATGAGTAAATCTAAAGGTAATGTTTACTATGCTGATGATTTAGTTAATAAATATTCTGTTGATGCCTTACGTTATTATATGTTACATGAAATACCTTTTTCATCTGATGGTAACTTCACGATTGAATTATTTGAATCAGCTTACAATGCTGCTTTAGCTAATACTTTAGGTAATTTAGTTAATAGAACCATTGGAATGATTAATAAATATAACGATGGTATCGTAATTAACGCTAATTCCAATGAAGACATTGATGCCGAATTCAAAAAATCTATAAGTGAATATGTAAATTTAACAAAGACTAAGATGGATGATTTAAGAATATCAGATGCCGTTGATGCTACATTTAATATTTTCACGAGAGCTAATAAATACATTGATGAAACATCACCATGGGCTTTAGCCAAAGATGAAAATTCTAAAGATCGTTTAAATACAGTACTTTATAATATAATTGAAGCTATTAGACAAGGTGCCGTTTTATTACAAGCCTTCCTACCAGGAACAGCTGAAGAAATATTTAAACAAATTAATTCTACCGAAAAAACTTTTGATTCTCTTAAAACATTTGGTGCTTATTCATCAGGTACTCATGTAAACGAAGCAAAAGTATTATTCCAAAGAATAGATACAAAGCACGAATAAGTGCTTTTTTTCTTTAATAAAATAGTATTTTTTTGTATAATTAAATAAGTAAGGATGTGACATCGATGGACGAGAAACTTTTACGCTTTTTTAAGAAAATCAATTTTAATGATGTTGAATCATTCGACGAATGTAAATTAAAAGAATGTTCCATTAATAAAAAAGATAATACTTGGACTTTAAAAATAGAAAGTCCTAATTTAGTTAATGTAAATTCTGTAATAAAATTAATTAATCTATGTCGTGATGGAATTGATTCCGTTGATCATATTTATATTCAAATGATCTATGAATCATTAAATCCCAATGATGTTTTAGAATATTATATTTATTTCTTTAATCAAGAAAAAAAGCATGATAAAAGTTTAAATGTTGTCGACGTTGATAATATAAAAATAAATGATAATACTTT
Organism: uncultured bacterium; assembly: GCA_937863745.1. Classification (GTDB taxonomy): domain Bacteria; phylum Bacillota_I; class Bacilli_A; order RF39; family UBA660; genus UBA6985. The sequence goes on from CALMHN010000172.1 coordinate 9,821, forward strand.
CATTGTTGAAACTTTATCATCTATTGAAAGTAAAATTGTTAATAAAGTCTCCCGTAATATCTTAGATAATATGTCTAAATTAGGAATTCGTGGTTACAAAGTAGAAACAACTATCAACGAAGTTGAAAAAAAACGTATTCAAGAAGAAATCGAACGTGAAAAAGCATCAGTACAAGCACCAGTTTATCAACCATACACCGGTGAAGAAGAACATAAATGGGTACCTAAGAAAAAAATAGATTATAAAAGAGAAGGTATAGTTTCCATTTCTTCCATCAAAAAAGATGAGAACTCTTGTAATATAGATGCCTATGTCTTTGGTTCAGAATTTACTACCCTAATAAGTAAAAAAGATAATAAAGAAGTTTACATGATGTCCTTAAAAGTATCTGATAATACATCATCCATCATGGTAAAAAGGTTTGCCAGTGATACGGAAGAATTTGCCACCTTACAAAAGACTTTTAAAGATGGTAAATGGTTTCATTTTGTTGGTGATGTTAGATATGATGAAAGATATGCTAAAGATTATATATTTAATTTAAGAACTTATGAAGAAATTGATTCACCAGTTGTTAAAAGAAAAGACGAAGAAGAAGTAAAACGTGTAGAATTACACGCTCATACTATGATGAGCCAAATGGATGGTGTAATTGATGAAAATGTTTTAGTAAAACAAGCTATTTCTTGGGGCATGCCTGGAATTGGTATCATGGATCATGATGGTTGCCAAGCTTTTCCTCATGTCTTTGAAGCAGTAACTAAATATAATAAAAATAAGAAAAAGGAATTTTCTTCTAAAATAAAAGAAAATGAAGCTTCTCTTGAAGAAATAAAAGCATCAGGTAATGAAGAAGGAATAAAAGAACTAGAAAAGTTTATTGAAGACCTTAAAGAAGAACAAAAAAACTTTAAACCATTTAAAGCTGCATATGGTACTGAGCTTGATATGTGTGAATCAAATCTTGATGTCTGCTTTAATCCCAATGATTCATTAATAAAAGATAATACTTTTGTTGTATTCGATACTGAAACTACAGGATTTAATCCAGGACTAGGGGATTCAATGATTGAACTTGGTGCTGTTAAAATCAAAAATGGAGAAGTAATTGATCGTTTTGATGAGTTAATTAATCCAGGACATCATATAGATGAAGCCATCACTAAAGTAACTAATATTACAGATGCTGATGTATCATCTGCCGATAATGAGGAAAATGTAACTAAGCGTTTTAAAGAATGGATTGAAAACCTTCCTTTAGTTGCCCATAATGCAAGATTCGATAAAAATATGCTTGACATGGCTTATTATAAATATAAATTAGGAAAGCTAGAAAATCCAATAATTGATACTTTAATGTTATCAAGAGTAATAAATCGTGATTTAAAGAGACATTCACTTGCTGCATTAGGTAAATTCTATGGTATCGATACAGGTGAATCAGATGATGAAGAATCAACTAGTGAAGTATCATCAAGTGATATAAAATTAGATGAAGAACAAAATAAAGAAATAGAAGATGTTTTAGTAGATGGAGAATCTATTATCAAAAAAGTTGAAGTAGAATATCAGGAAAAAGATATTTCTAATGAACAAATGATAACAAAAAAAAGATATGACAAATATCTAACAACAATTTATAAAGCATCCAAAACTGAAAGTGTTAATGTAACTATAAAATTAAATGAAAACCTTAATTTGATTGATTTTGAGCCTACATATAAATTACATGCGGCTGAAAATGCTTTAGAGTTTAAATATATGACACCATTTGGTGAAAAGAAAATAACATTCAGTGTTTATGTTGGATCTCACCATGGTGCTGATGTTGATGCTGAGAACACCGGCTATATTTTCAGTAAAATGTTACATCAAATAGAAGGTGTCACAAAATTAAATGACTTAAATGACTTAGGATTATTAGAATACACTTCATATGCTAATGATTCTAAATTATTATCCCATATAGGAGATACATGTTCTTATAAAAACTACATAAGATTATCAAAAGAAGATGAAACGAAAGACGTTACCGACAAGTTAGGTTATCCATTTGCTAGATTTAATAATTTCGATTATGTTTGGAAATATCCATGGTGTCATGAAGATAATTTACAAATGTATGAAAACATTCCTGGAAAAACTTATACAGAACATTTAGCTAATGTCTATGATCGAACTAAGCATGTAACATTTATTGCAAAAAATCATGATGGTTTAAAGAATCTATTTAAGATAATATCATTTGCTAATACTAATTATATGCAAAGAAATGCCCGTATTCCTCGTAAATTAATTGAAGAATATCGTGAAGGTATATTAGTAGGTTCAGCTTGTTTAAATGGTGATATCTTTTATCTAGCCGAAACTAGAAATGAAGAAGAACTAAAAGAAGCCATGAAGTTCTATGACTTTATTGAAATCCAACCAATTGAGAACTATGAATTTTTACTACGTAGTCATGATATAGATTCGATGGACCATTTAAAAAAATGTCTAAAAAAGATTATTAAATGTGCAACTGAGATAGGTAAATTAATTATTGCTACAGGTGATGTTCATATTCTAAATAAAGAAGATAATATTTATCGTGAGATAATTGTTAATCAAAATATTCCTGGAAAAGGAAGACATACTTTAGCAAGGTATTTACATGGCTATGCTCATTCAAATAATAATAAAGAAAATATTGAAGATGCTATAAATAAAGCTAAAAGAAATGGAATAGAATTAAGCAAAGTAGATATCAAGGTCTTAAAATATATTTATGCCCTAAAAAGCGTAAATGATATTCCTATAACTTCTAGTAATTTAACTAGTGTATATGTTCCTAATAAAAGTGATGCTGAAGAAACACAACTATGTGGTAAAGAAGAAGACAAGAGAATGTCTATTGATGCATCTTTAAGAAAATTACAAATTGGAGGAATTATCAGTTTTGATTATTCAGAAAGTACTTATTCACTTAACACAAAATATAATCCTTCAAATAATGTAGAAGAAGGAAATATACCAGCTCAATATTTTCTTACAACTAAAGAAATGTTAGAAGCATTTAAGTGGTTAAAAGATCCTGATTTAGTTCATAAATTAGTTATTGATAATCCATTAAGTATTTTAGATTCTCTTGATGAAATAGAAGTCATTGTTTATCCCTTAAAACCTTTTTCACCAATTATCCCTAATTCCCAAGAAACATGTCGTGATTTAGTTTTTACTAAAGCTCAAAGCATGTATGGAAATCCATTACCACGTAATATAGAAGAACGTATTGCTGAGGAATTCTATGGTGGAAAAATATTTGACTTAGTAAATGATTATATAGATGAAACTTCGCCTGGATTATCTGATGAAGAAAAAGATAAGGTGTTTTCTAGTAAGATGCATGAAGTAATCATGTCAGGATATGATGGTGTAGTTAATTTAATGACTAAACATCTTCAAAAAGAAGACCCTGAATTAGATGAAGAAACCGCTATGAAAAATGCTAAAGATGGTTTATCAGGAATAATAGGTGGAGGATTTGATGTTATTTACTTAATTGCCCAAAAATTAGTTAAGCATTCAAATGATCGTGGATACTTAGTTGGATCTCGTGGATCTGTAGGTTCATCATTTGTTGCCGCCATGATGGGAATAACAGAATGTAATTCTTTACCGCCTCATTATTATTGCCCAAGTTGTCATTATTCAATGTTCCATGAAGATGATGGAAAGAAATTTTCCTTCATTGATCCTGTAACTAAAGAAGATACCGTTTATCTATCAGGATTTGATTTACCTGAAAGGGTATGTCCTAAATGTGGTGCTGATATGATACATGAAGGAAACGATATGCCATTTGCTACCTTCTTAGGATTCCAAGGAGAAAAAGTTCCGGATATTGACCTTAACTTCTCTGGTGATGATCAACCATTTGCCCATGAATATACTAAAGACCTATTTGGTACAGATAATGTTTATCGTGCTGGAACAATTGCTACGGTAGCTGACAAAACTGCCTATGGTTATGTTCAAGGATTCTTTGAAGAAAAAGAATATGATAAGTTAAGACTAGAATGCCAATCATATGGTTTAGATTTAACTGGAAAAGATGACTTAAAAAAGAAAAAAGTAATTGTATGTAATGTTAGATCAATTGAAGTAGAACGTATTGCTATAGGATGCACTGGAGTTAAAAGAACTACCGGACAACATCCAGGAGGAATCGTTGTTGTACCAGGATATAAAGATGTTTGGGATTTTACTCCTTTCCAATATCCTGCTGATGATCCAACTGCTGCTTGGAGAACAACTCACTTTGATTACCATAAAATTGAAGCTGATCTATTAAAACTTGATATACTTGGACACGATAATCCAACAATATTAAGAATGCTTCAAGATCTATCTGGGATTGATGTAACCAAGATCGATTTAGGTGATAGGGATACCATGAAGATATTCACAGGACCTGAAGTATTAGGATTAAAGCCTGAGCAATTAAGAGGATTAAAGCGTAAAGATGGAACTAAGTATTGCCCAACAGGAACTCTTGGAATTCCTGAATTTGGAACAGCTTTCTTACTAGGAATGCTTGAAGAAACAAAACCATCAACATTTGCCGAACTTATAAAAATATCGGGTTTATCACATGGTACAGATGTATGGTTAGGCAATGCTCAGGAACTTATACATAATCACGTTGTTCCTTTTTCTAAAGTAATTGGTTGTCGTGATGATATCATGGTTAACTTAATTGCCTGGGGTATACCAGCCGGCAAGGCCTTCACCATCATGGAGTTTGTTCGTAAGGGAAGACCAACTAAAGCTAAGAAACCAGATGATCCTGAAACATGGAAAGAATATAAGAAATACATGAAAGAAAATGGAATACCAGATTATTACATTGACTCATGTCAAAAGATTCAATACATGTTCCCTAAAGCACATGCTACAGCTTATGTAACATCAGCATTTAGAATTGCTTGGTTTAAAGTACATGATCCAATTCTTTTCTACTGTGCCTATTTATCAATTAGAAAATGTCAATTTGATATACCAGTCATGGTTCAAGGAGAAAATGCTATCCGTGCTCGCATTGATGAAATCGATGAAATGCCTAAACCTGCTAATAAGGATATTGATACAAGAGATACTTTATTAATTTGTTTAGAGATGTGTTGTCGTGGTTTCTATTTTAAGAACATTGATATTGAATTATCTGATTCATCTAACTTTGTTATTACAGATGATCGAAAAGGCCTAGTTATTCCTTTTAAAGCAATTGATGGCTTTGGTGATGCCGGTGCTATTGCTATATGCAAAAACCGTAAGACTTCACCATTTATCAGTCAAGAAGACTTAAGAGTACGAGGAAAATGTCCTCAAAGTGCTATTGATAAATTAAAGGAATTAGGTTGTTTAGATAACTTACCTGAATCAAATCAATTATCATTATTTTAAGAGTTACAATATGTAACTCTTTTCTTATAAAAAAATCTTTGTATTAAACAAATGTATGGTATAATTAAAAAGGATGGTGATAATATGTATAATTACATAATTGGAGTAGTAAGTGAAATAGAATCAAATGCAATTACAATTGATAATCATGGAATGGGTTATAATGTTTTTGTTGCTAATCCTTATTCATTTAAAGAAGGCGAAGAAACCAAAGTATATATTTATCATCAAATAACAGAAAATGGACAAGCTCTATTTGGTTTTCATGATAAAGAAGAAAAAGATTTATTTTTAAGGCTTATTGATGTTAAAGGTTTAGGGCCTAAAACAGCCTTACCAATGTTTGCTACCGGATCAGTAAATGGAATCGTTGATGCTATTGATCGTGAAAACATTGTTTACTTAACTAAATTTCCTAAAGTTGGTGATAAGTTAGCTAGACAAATTATCCTTGATCTTAAGGGAAAACTCGCTGCTTCATCTTCAACAACCAATGTTAATTCAGAATTAGTAGAAGTTTTACAAGGACTTGGATATAAAATGCCAGATATTAAGAAGGTATTACCAAATGTTGATCCTTCATTATCAATTGAAGAACAAATAAAACAAGCACTAAAATATATGTTAAAATAATTAAAGGGAGTTTTATATGAACAAAGATGAAAGAATACTTACAAATGATGAATTAGCTGATGATATAGATGAAGAAGCAAACATTAGACCCCAACATTTAGATGAATACGTTGGCCAAAGTGATGTTAAAGAAAATCTTAGAATTTTTATTGAAGCCGCTAAACTTAGAAGTGAACCATTAGATCATGTATTATTGTATGGGCCTCCAGGTTTAGGAAAAACAACACTTGCTCATATTATTGCTAATGAATTAGGATCTAACATTAGAACAACTACAGGACCAGCTATTGAAAAATCAGGGGATCTTGCAGCAGTATTATCTAATCTTGAACCAGGGGATGTATTATTTATAGATGAAATACATCGTTTACCAAAGTTTATCGAAGAAATGTTATATCCTGCTATGGAAGATTTTGAATTAGATATTGTAGTGGGTGGAGAAGGAGCTTCTCGAAGCATTAAAATAGACTTGCCACCATTCACATTGGTTGGTGCAACAACTCGTGCAGGAGACATCTCTAGCCCATTAAGAGACCGCTTTGGCATTGTTTCAAAACTAAATTATTATTCAGAAGATGAATTAAAAAGTATCATAAAAAGAACAAGCAAAGTTTTAGGCATGGATATTAATGATGATGCAGCAACAGAATTAGCTAAACGTTCTCGAAAGACACCAAGAATTGCTAATCGTTTGTTTAAAAGAGTTAGAGATTTTGCTTCAGTTTTAGGCAATGGTAAAATAGATTTACAAATAACAAAAGAAGCTCTTGAAAGATTACATGTTGATGCCTTTGGACTTGATGCTTTAGACATTGAATATTTAACTAATCTAATAGAAAAGTTCAATGGAGGACCTGTTGGTGTTGAAACTATGGCATCAGCTATGGGAGAAGAAATATCATCACTTGAAGATGTAGTAGAACCATATCTTATGCAAGAAGGATTCATTAAGCGTACTCAACGTGGTAGAGTAGCAACCGAAAAAGCCTATCAACACATTGATGTTGAATTAGACAATAGATTATTCTAAGTAGTATTTAATACTACTTTTTTTATATCCGTGTTATAATAAACAAGCACTATTTTTAAAGCTTAAAATATTGTATACTATTTCAGGAAAGAGATGAAGTTTATGCGTACAGATGATTTTGATTATTATTTACCAAAAGAGTTAATCGCTCAAACACCACTTGAAGATCGAAGTGCTTCAAGATTATTGGTTTTACATAAAAAGACAGGAAAAATAGAACATAAAGTATTTACAGATGTTATTAATTATTTACATCCAGGAGATGCTTTAGTTATAAATGATACTAAGGTTATACCAGCACGTATTATAGGTGAAAAGGAAGATACTAAAGCCGTTATTGAATTACTTTTATTAAAAGAGTTAACTGGTGATTCATGGGAATGCTTAGCTAAACCTCAAAAGAGATTGCACGTTGGTACAATTATTTCTTTTGGTGATGGATCACTTAAAGCTCGTGTAGATGAATTGCTAAATGATGGAATAACTCATGTTACTTTAATCTATGATGGAATACTTATGGAAATATTAGAAAGACTAGGTACTATGCCACTTCCTCCATATATTCATGAAAAACTTGAAAATCAAAGTATGTATCAAACTGTCTATGCAAAGAACTATGGCTCTGCTGCAGCTCCTACTGCTGGACTTCATTTTACAACAGAGTTACTAGATGAAATTAGAAACAAAGGTATTGATATAATACCTGTAACACTTGATGTAGGATTAGGTACATTTAGACCAGTTCAAGTTGAAGATGTAACTAAACATGTAATGCATACTGAATCATATGTAATGTCTGCTGATGCTGCCAATCGTTTAAACAAGGCTAGGGAATCAGGACATAAAATATTTGCTGTAGGTACAACATCTACTAGAGTACTTGAAACAAATATGCATAAATATAATAAATTTACTCCAGAAGTAAATGATACATCAATATTTATTTATCCAGGATTTGAATTTAAGGGAATTGATTCACTAATTACTAATTTCCATTTACCTAAATCAACACTTGTAATGTTAGTATCAGCTCTTGCTGGGAAAGATAACATTATGCATGCTTATAAGGAAGCTGTCGATATGAAATATCGTTTCTTCTCCTTTGGTGATGCCATGTTAATATTAGATGACGAGGAGGAAAAATAATGAAAGTACAATATGAACTAACACATAAAGATTCTAGATGTGATGCTAGACTTGGATTAATTCATACTAACTATGGAACTTTTGAAACGCCAATGTTTATGCCAGTTGGAACGCAAGCAACAGTAAAAACTTTAAGCCCAGAGGAAATTAAAGAAATGCATGCTGGAATTATACTAGCCAATACTTATCATTTATGGTTAAGACCAGGTGAGGATGTTATTGATGAAGCTGGGGGATTACATAAATTCATGAATTATGATGGTCCAATTTTAACAGACTCAGGCGGATTCCAAGTGTTTTCTTTAGCAAGACCTAAAGATATAACTGAAGAGGGAGTAAAGTTTAAAAATTTCTTAAATGGAGATTCATTAATGTTAACTCCTGAAAAGAGTATTGAGATTCAAAATAAATTAGATTCCGATATTGCCATGTCATTTGATGAATGTGTTGGATTTCCTCATACAAGAAAATATGTAGAGGACTCAGTTGAAAGAACACTTCGTTGGGCTAAGCGTGGTAAAGATGTCTTCAATAACGAAAGACAAAGTCTATTTGGTATTGTTCAAGGTGGAGAGTATGAAGACTTACGTAAGCATTGCGTTGAGGAACTTGTAAAACTTGATTTTGATGGCTATTCTATAGGTGGAACATCAGTTGGTGAACCTAAAGATGTTCAATATCAAATGGTTGAATATGCTACTAAATATTTACCCAAAGATAAAGTTAGATATTTAATGGGAGTAGGAGATCCAATTGATATAGTTGAAAATGTAATTCGTGGAGTTGACATATTTGACTGTGTTTCGCCAACTAGACTTGCACGTCATGGACATGCTTTAACTAAATATGGTAAAATCAACATAAAGAATGCTAAGTATAAAAAAGACTTCACACCAATTGAAGATGGATGTGATTGTTATGCCTGTAAGCATTATACAAAAGCATATGTTCATCATTTAATTCAATGTGATGAAACCTTTGGTGCAAGATTATTAAGTATCCATAATATCAGATATTTAGTAAGACTAACTGAAGAAATCAGAATTGCTATAAAAGAAGATCGCATGCTGGAATTTAGAGAACAATTTATAAAGGATTATTATGGAGAAAACAAGTAATTATTTTTTAATTAGTATAACTATTATTTTGCTATTAGCTATTATTACGACTAAAACGGTCATGGTACTTAATGAAAGACATGAAGAAAAATCAATTTATGCCATGAAAACTAAAGTAGAGTATTATGCTAAGCGTTGCTATTTAGAAAATAATTGCACAGGTACTATTACTTTAAATGATTTATATACTAAAGGTTATATTACATCTGAAGTAGTGGACCCAATAACTAAGGAAGTAATAAACCCTAATATTAAAATTAACTACGATAATAATGTAATTACTATAAATTGGGAATAAAAAAACGGCTAAAACCGTTTTTCTTTATTTTCTTGACCAAGCATCATCAACAATCTTACTACCATCTTTATTAGTATTATTTAATGCATAGACAATTTGTTTTTCTATCATGATAAAATGAGGATCGAAGAAACCTAATTCAACTTTTGCTCTTCTCATAATATCTTCTATCTTACATTCTTCTTCATATATAGAAATTAAACTATAATTAGGATCTAATGCAAGTACTAAAAATAACATAATATCTTTTTTAGTTTTAACAGGAATTATATCATTTTGGTAT
>CALMHN010000173.1 GCA_937863745.1 uncultured bacterium
AACATATTGAAGGTATTTAAAGTTGAAGGATCACTTCCATAAATAGCTAAAGCATGATATGCAATATGATGAATAGTAATCATCATAATACTTAAGATCCTTAATAATTCTATATTTGAATTTCTATCTTTTTCCATATAAACTTATCCTCTAAAAAAAATTATAACATAATTTTCTGATTTTTTTGTAAATTAACATTAAAAGTTGCTCATGCAACAAAAAAAATATATATATAGATGCTATAATTTATTTGTATAATAAAGGAGGCTTATTATGAATACAGAAGAATGGAAAAACTTTAAAGGTGATACTTGGAAAAATGAGATAAACGTTAAAGATTTTATTGTAAACAACTACGATAAATATGATGGTAATGAATCATTTTTAGCTGGTGTTTCCAATAAAACATCTAAGGTTTGGTCTAAATGTGAAGAATTATTAAAGAAGGAATTAGGTTGCCATGTACTTGATATAGATACAGATCATATGTCAGGTATAAATGCTTTTAAACCAGGATACATTTGTCCAGAAGATGATGTAATTGTTGGTTTACAAACAGATGCTCCTCTTAAGAGAATTGTAAATCCATATGGAGGAATCCGCATGGTTTATGAAGAGCTTGAAGCTTATAATTATAAGCTTAATAAAGATGTTGACAAATACTTTAATGAATTTAGAAAATCTCATAATGAAGGAGTATTTGATGCTTATACAGAAGATATTAGAAAAGCACGTCATGTAGGTTTATTAACTGGTTTACCAGATGCATATGGACGTGGAAGAATCATTGGTGATTATCGTCGTATAGCTCTATATGGTATCGATTATCTAATTGAAGATAAGAAAAAAGATTTAGATAATTTAAAAGGCGAAATGCTTGATGACCTAATTAGAAGTAGAGAAGAAGTATCAATGCAAATCAAAGCCCTTAATGCAATAAAAGAAATGGGACTTTCATATGGTATTGATATGTCTAAACCTGCTAAGAATGCTAAAGAAGCTATTCAATTTACATATCTTGGCTATTTAGCTGGCGTTAAGGAAAACAATGGTGCTGCCATGAGTATGGGACGTGTAGATGCTTTCTTTGATATTTATCTTACAAGAGATATTGCATCAGGTATTTTAACTGAGGAAGAAGCTCAAGAGTTAATTGATAACTTTGTAATTAAATTAAGATTAGTAAGACATTTAAGAACTCCTGAATATGATGAATTATTTTCTGGAGATCCAACTTGGGTAACATGTTCAATAGGTGGATTAACTGAAGATGGAAAATCTATGGTTACTAAAACAAGTTATCGTATTGTTCATACATTAACTAATTTAAATACTGCACCTGAACCAAATATAACAATCCTTTGGTCTAAAGAATTACCTGAAACATTCAAGAAATATGTAGCTGGCATATCTATTGATACAGATGCTATCCAATATGAGAATGATGACTTAATGAGACCTATATATGGATGTGATTATGGTATTGCTTGTTGCGTATCAGCAATGCGTTTAGGAAAAGATATGCAATTCTTTGGTGCTAGATGTAACTTAGCTAAATCATTATTACTTTCTTTAAATAAAGGAATAGATGAAAGAATGAAAGTTCCAGTAATTGAAGGAGTACCTGAAGTTAATGATGAAGTACTTAATTATGATTCAGTAATTGAAGGCTATAAGAAAGTGTTACATAAAGTAGCTGGTATTTATTCAGATGCCATGAATATTATTCATTACATGCATGATAAATACGCTTATGAAGCTGGACAAATGGCTTTACACGATACTGATGTTCATCGTTATATGGCTTATGGAGTAGCTGGTCTTTCAGTTGCAGTAGATTCTTTATCTGCAATTAAATATGCTAAAGTTTCTCCAATAAGAGATGCCGATGGTATTACTACTGATTTTAAAATTGAGGGAGATTATCCTAAATATGGAAACGATGATGACCGTGTAGATCAAATTGCCGTAGAGTTAGTAAAATACTTCAAAGATGAATTAGCAAGTCATAAAACATATCGTGATGCGGAAGTAACCATGAGCGTTTTAACTATTACTTCTAATGTTGTCTATGGTTCTAAAACAGGTTCAACACCTGATGGAAGAAAGGCTGGTATTCCATTTGCTCCTGGAGCTAATCCAATGCATGGAAGAGATACCAATGGGGCTATTGCTTCTTTAAATTCAGTAGCTAAGCTTCCATATGAACGTGCTTGTAAAGATGGTATTTCTAATACATTCTCTATTATTCCTAATGCCTTAGGAATGAATGAAGAAGAAAGAAAAACTAACTTAGTAACTTTATTAGATGGTTATTTTTCTCAAATGGCTCATCATTTGAATGTTAACGTTTTAAATCGTGAAACCCTAATCGATGCCATGAACAATCCTGAGAAATATCCACTTTTAACAATAAGAGTATCAGGCTATGCTGTACACTTTAATAGATTAACTAGAAAACAACAAGAGGAAGTTATATCTAGAACTTTCCATGAAAAAATATGAGAGCTTCAATTGATTCCATTGAAACATTTGGTTTAGTTGATGGACCAGGAATTAGAACAGTTATCTTCTTTAATTCATGTAAATTAAGATGCCTTTATTGTCATAATCCTGAAATGTGGACTATGAAAGATGATAATTATTCTGTTGATGAAATATTCAATAAAATAATGCGTTCTAAACCTTACTTTGGTAAAACCGGAGGAGTTACATTCTCCGGTGGAGAACCATTGCTACAAAGTGATTTTATAATTGAATTGTGTAAGAAACTAAAGGGAGAGGGAATAAATACTTGTTTAGATACAGCCGGAGTAGGGAATGGCAATTATGATGAAATACTAAAGTATATTGATATAGTGTTATTAGATATTAAACAAACAGATCCTGATAAATATAAATATTTAACAGGTATGCCAATGTCTGAAATAAACACTTTCATTGATTCTTGCAATAAGCTTCATAAAGAAATATGGATAAGACAAGTAATAGTACCAAATTTCAATGATACAAAAGAATATATAGATTCTTTAATTAATTATTTACAAGGAATTAATAATATTACTCGTGTAGACTTTCTACCATTTCATAGATTGGGAAGAGAAAAATACTTATCCTTAAATATCCCATATCGTTTAGAAAATACCAATGATATGAATAAAGATTCATGTGATGAATTATATAATTATTTTTTATCAAAATACAAAGTTAAGTCTAATACTATCGATTAAGATAGTATTTTTTTTGAAACTAAATGTTGAAAAAAGCAACATTTGATGATACACTATTTATGAAGAGGTGAATTATGAAAGAAATGAATTATGAATTAATCGGAACCAGATTAAAAAAATTAAGAAAGTACTTAAGCCTAACACAAGAACAAGTTGCATCAATTTTAGGCCTAGGTAGAGATGCTATTATTAATATTGAAAAGGGAAATAGAAAAATAGATGTAAATGAGTTATTAAAATTTTCAAAACTTTATAATACACCTATGGAAGACTTGATAGAAGAAGATCCAAAAGTTAATTACGACAGTGCTGCTTATGCAAGAGGCTTTAATAATTTAAGTAAAAAAGATAAAAAAGAGATTATGGAATTAATTGAATATAAAAATAGTATAAAGAAGCAGGCATAACTATGGAATCAATTACACCTGAAGAATTAGCTAATAAAGAGTTAAGCAAATTAAAAAAACGTAATGGAGAAATAAAATTTCCAATCGATCCTTTTGCAATTTTAAAAAGCAATAATATTAATATAGTCTTTAAGGATTTTGAAAACTTAGCAGGCATTATTATAAGCGATTCTGATGGCAGCACCATAGTCGGTATAAAAAAACAGATAAAATTAAAAGGCAAAGATTTACCGCAGCACATGAATATTGTCACTTTATTAAAGATTTAAAAAATCTTAAACTTGATAAGAAGAATAATGGAAAAATAATTAAATGTGTGGAGAATTCAAATTCCGAAATCGAAAAGTTTGCAGAGAAATTTGCAGGTTATCTTTTAATGCCAACATATGAACTAAAAAAAGAATGCGATTTATATAAAGACTCCAATGGTTATGTGAATTTTGATGACATATTAAAAATCTCCGAGCACTTTGGTACAAGCTTCAGTGCATGCGTATTTAGCATTGCTTATAGATTTAAAATGATTAGTGGCGAAATTGATAGTAATAAGTTAAAGCAAAGAGTTCTAGATTATGACCCCGATGAAAAAAGTAAAAAATTACTTAAAACAACAATTGACCCAATTTTATTAGCAGAAGTAATAAACTCAATATCATATTCAATGCTAAACCTTAACAGCATAGTAGGTGAAAAATTCTTGCAAGACTATATTTTTTATGATAATAAAATCGAGAAAATTAATATTAGTAAATCTGATGTATATTTCATTCTTGCAAAAACAAATTATAGTGGATTAGACCGACAACAAAATAATATGGAAGATGATGCCACATCGATGACAATTGGTAACTTATTAATGCAAAAATATGTTTTAACCACAAATGATAAGCCAACAATTAAATCAATAAAAAAATTACATAACTTATTGTTTTCCCAAGCTAGATATCACGATGAATTTGATAGTTATCGAAATTGTGATGCAATTATATCATGTGGAAAGATCCAGCCAATTAAATATGAATTAATATATGATGAAATAGATAAGTTGGAAAATGAATTTAGTAATTTTATAAATAAGAAGGATAACATAGCAATAGTTGATTATATAAAGATGGTTGCTTATTTTTCATACAAATTAACAATTATTCATCCTTTTGCCGATGGTAATGGAAGAATATCGCGTGCTTTTATTAATTGGATGCTTCATATAAAAGGTATTATTCCAATGCATCTTGATAATGATTGTAGAGAAGAGTATTACAAAGCAATACAACAAATCGATGTTAACAATAATTATGAATGGTTTATGGTGTTTATTGAAAAAAGGATAATCACAACTATGATTGAAACAACAAAAACAGTAATATAAAAAACATCTAGAATTATCTAGATGTTTTCTTATACAAAAAAAAGATAATTAAATATCTTTCTTTAAAGATCTCCATTCACGGTTAGTTAATAAAACTTTAGTACCATTTACGTTCTTAGCTTGTAAATTTAAATTTTGTCTTCTATTAGTACGTCTTTTTGAATGTGAAACATTATTTCCGAATAAAGGTTTCTTATTTGTTAATTTAGTTGCCATATTATCCCTCCTTTAATTAATCTTCATCGATTATAACAATTTAAATGGCATAAGTCAACATAATTTAGTTGTTCTTATTTCTTTATTACCCTAGTTTTATAGGCTCTTGTAATAAAATTCTTATCTAACTCAGTAGAAGTTGCTACTAAGGCATCATCTTTTTCCTGATTAATTGACCATATATAACGATCATCATCTAATAATTGAATATATGATTGAAGTGATAATTCTTTTAATAAATCATCAGCTTCATCTTGTTTATCTATATATTTTTCTTTATTTCTTGAACTATATTTACTCAAGTTATATGTTAATGTTTCCAATATATTATCATAGAAAAGGTTATCATATTCTTCAGGTAAATCTTTAGCGTGAGCCCTTACTAGTCCACGATATAGTAAAGACTTATTTATATAACTTTGATTATCTAGAAAATCATTTTCTAATGATAAACTTATTTCTAATAAATGATATTTACATTCAATTAATTTCTTCCTAATAACAGGATTTTCTTCTTTGTTTATTCTATCAATCAATAATTCCATCATTGAAGCATTTTTAGCATTAATTAAATCATCTGTTACATGACGTTGTACGCTATCACTATCATCGCCACTAAATTCTTCATTTTCAAATATTGGCTTTAAGGCATTATATATAGCTTCACTTTGATGATCAACATCGCCATTTTTAAGATCATCTTCAATCCCTTTATAATCATCATATGTGTAATTAGTACCATTAACATTAACTACACATTGTTCTTCACTTTCATTACTTAAAACAAGTTCTTTAGATGTTATATGAGAAAAGAATCTAATTAAATCAAATTGGGATGTAGCAACTAAATAATCATCAAATGTATCAGGATCAAATCTAGAGACATCAAATAATGTATTTAAATAATCATTAACATCATCTTCTCCAAGATTAATAGATTTCATTATTTCTTCTTCTTTTCCACGAAAATCTCTAATAAAATCATATATAGTTTTATATTCTTCTGTATTAACTGAATTATTAACCTCTAAGTCACACAATTTACTATATAAACTATCAATTATCTTATCATATGATAAAATTTTTTTTACATTTTCAACCAATAAACTCATAAATACCCCCACAGCAATTAACTAAAGTATACTACAATTTTGCTAAAAAGTAGAAAAAATAAAACTATTTATAGTATAATTATCTTAGGTGAAGTTATGTATTGTCCATTAGGTGTTAAAACAGATTATAGTTTATTATCAAGTCTCATTAAAATTGACGATTATCTTTCATTTGGCTTAAAAAATAATTTAACATGTCTTGGAATACTAGATAATAATTTAAATTCATCGCATATGTTTTATAAGTTATGTAAAAAAAACAATATAAAACCCATAATTGGATTAGATCTTATTATTGATAATTATCATATATATTTATATCCCAAAAACTATGCTAGATTAACTAATTTATTTAAATTATTACATCAAGATACTATAACTTTGTCATCTTTACCAAATTATTCAGATAATATCATTGGCGTCATACCTTATGCATCTCATGATATTTATAAAGAGATAACTAAAATATATGAAAATACTTTTATCAGTTTTTCTAATAAAGAAGAAGAAACATCAGCTTCTCTTATAACTACTAATATAGTATATATAAATAATATATATGCCCTAGATATTAATTCCTCTAAATATATTAACTATCTATCTATGATTGATAATAATACACATCTAGGTGATGTTATATTAAAAGATTATTCTAGCAATGTATTAAGCATTGAAAAATATGATACAAATATCTTAACTGATTTAATTAATATTGAATTTCCTACAGGTAAAACTTATATACCTAAATATGAATCAGAAAATGATTCTAAAGATTATTTAAGAATGCTTGCTAACAAAGGATTAAATAAAAGATTAGATGGTAATATTTCAAGTAATTATCAAAAACGTTTGGATTATGAATTATCTATTATTGAATCCATGGGTTTTGTTGATTACTTCTTAATTGTTTTGGATTATGTTAGATATGCTATTAAAGAAGGTATATATGTTGGAGCTGGAAGAGGATCTGCAGTAGGATCTCTTGTATCATATTCCTTAGGAATAACTTGGATAGATCCATTAAAATATAATCTTATATTTGAACGTTTCTTAAATCCCGAAAGAGTAACCATGCCTGATATTGATATCGACTTTGACTCTGAAAGAAGAGATGAAGTAGTTAACTATGTAAGAGATAAATATGGAAAAAATCGTGTTGCTCATATCATAACTTATGGAACCATGGCCTCCAAAGAAGTTTTAAGATCAGTTGCCAAAATTAACAACGTTCCAAATGATAAAATAGATTATTTATTACCATATATAGATTCAAAATTAAGCTTAAGAGATAATTTAAATGACTCTGTAAAAGATATCTTAAAAAATAATTCAGATCTTCAAAAGGTTTACAATGAATCATATTATTTAGAAAAATTAAAAAGAAATATTTCTACACATGCTGCTGGTGTTGTCATTTGTTCTGAAGACTTAGATAATATTCTTCCCATTATTAAATCCGGTGATTATTATTTAACTGGATATGATAAAGATGAACTAGAAGAAATGGGCTTATTAAAAATGGACTTTCTTTCTATAAAAAATCTAACTATCATAACTAACACTTTAAGAGATATAAAAAAATATACAGGTAAAAATATTAATTTAAATAAAATACCTTTAGATGATCCTGAAGTATTCAAATTATTTTCTAATGGAGATACTGTTGGCATATTTCAATTTGAATCCAGGGGAATGAAGAATTTCTTAAGAGAATTACATCCAACTGTTTTTAGTGATTTAGTCATGGCAATAGCTATCTATAGACCAGGACCAATGGGAAATATAGAAACATATATTAAGAGAAAAAATGGTAAAGAACCAGTAACTTATTTAAATGATTCTTTGGTCGATATTTTAAGTGAAACCTATGGCATTATTATATATCAGGAACAAATTATGCAAATCCTTGTTACTATGGGAGGATTTACATTTGGAGAAGCTGATGTTATAAGAAGAGCAATTAGTAAGAAAAAGTTATCACTTATTGAAGCAACAAAAGAAAAGTTTATAGTTAAATCTATTGATCATGGATATTCAGAAAGTGATGCTAAAAAAATATATGAATTAATTGTTAAATTTGCCTCATATGGATTTAATAAATCACACTCTGTAGCTTATGCTTTTATAGCTTATCAAATGGCTTATTTAAAAGTACATTTTAAAGATTACTATTATATAAATTTACTTGATAATAATATAGGTGGAGAAAACAAAACTAAAGATTATATTGATGAAGCTAAAAAATCCGGTATTCAATTCCTTCATCCAAGCATTAATTTATCAAGTTATACCTATACCGAAGAAAATAATTATATTCGTTTACCTCTTAGATGTATTAAGGGAGTAGGAAATGTAATAGGTGATAAGTTAATCACGGTTCGTGGAGACATACATTTTAAAGATATCTATGATTTATTCACTAGAACTAGTACCACTAAAATTAATAAAAATATATATGATATATTAATTGATGCTTCAGCCCTAGATGAATTTGGTTTTAACCACGCCACATTACATAAAAATCTTACAACTCTCATGAACTATGCTGAGTTAACTCGTACTCTAGATTCATCACTTGTTGCTAAACCAGAAATAGAGATAATCGAAGAAACGGAAGATAAATCATTAATGAATTTGGAAAGAGAATTATTTGGATTTTATATATCTAAACATCCTGCAGGTAAATACCCTGATAAATTTAAAATTATTAATGTTGAAAATAATTTTGATAAATGGATTGATACTGTTGTCTTAATTGAATCAATTAGATCATTAAAGACTAAAAATGGTGATGATATGGCCTTCATAAGTGGAAGTGATGAAACCGGAACTATTGACTTTGTTATATTCCCAAAAACTTATGAACAAATTCAAAGAATTAATATCTATGATTTAGTTAGTATTCATGGACATGTTGAAAGGCGCTTAGATAAATATCAAATAATCGTGTCTAAAATAGAAAAAATATGAGATAATAGTAATACTTTTTAAAAGGAGGATAAATATGTTTGAATATTTAGGAGATAGATTATCCAATGCTATAAAAAATATCAAAGGCATGGGTAGAATTACAGAAGATAATATAAATGATGCAGTTCGTGAGATAAGGATGGCTTTACTTGAAGCTGATGTTAACTATGAAGTAGCAAAAGAATTTACTAAGAATGTTAAAGAAAAAGCCTTAGGACTTGAAGTAGGTAAATCACTTAAACCTGAAGAGGTTTTTATTAAATTAGTAAAAGATGAATTAATAGATTTACTAGGTGGAGATACTGCTCCTTTAGAAGTAGATAAAAAGCCAACTATCGTCATGATGGTAGGTCTTCAAGGATCAGGTAAAACTACTTCATCAGGTAAATTAGCAAACTTAGTTAGAAAAAAATATAAGAAAAATCCTTTATTAGTTGCCTGTGATGTTTATCGTCCTGCAGCTATTGATCAATTAAAACAAATCGGTAAAGAATTAAGTATTGATGTCTTTGAAGAAGGAAAAATAAAACCTTTAGATATAGTAAATCATGCAGTTGAATATGCTAAGAAAAATAACAATGATTTTATAATTATTGATACTGCAGGTCGTCTTCATATTAATGATGAATTAATGTCTGAATTAATGGAAATAGAAGATGCAGTTAAGCCTGATGAAATACTACTTGTAATTGATGCTATGATGGGACAAGATGCAATAAATGTAATAACGGGTTTTAATGATAAATTACATTTAACTGGTGCTATTTTAACTAAGATGGATGGTGATACTAAAGGTGGTGTTGCTTTATCAATAAGACACTTAACACATGTTCCAATTAAATTTATTGGTGACTCTGAAAAACTTGATGGTATAAGTGAATTCCATCCAGATCGCATGGCTGAAAGAATACTAGACATGGGAGATATTTTATCCATTGCTGAGCGTGTTGAAAATGTTGTGTCAGAAGATGATGCTAAAGATCTTGAACGAAAGATGAAGAAAGGCGAATATAGTCTTGAAGACTTCCTAGCTAATTTAAAACAAATAAAAGCTCTAGGCCCTTTAGAAAATATCTTAAAAATGCTTCCTGGAGCAAGAGAAGCAGGCATTAACAATGTTAATATCAATCCAAAAGATATGGCTCATATTGAAGCAATAGTGCTATCTATGACACCATATGAAAGACGTCATCCTGAAGTTTTAAAAGCAACAAGAAAACAACGTATTGCTGCTGGATCAGGAAGAAGTGTAGAAGAAGTAAATCGTTTACTTAAACAATTTGAACAAATGAAGACAATGATGAAACAAATAACAAATGGTAATATGAAAATGCCATTTTAAGAGGTATTATGAATAACAAAAAAATAGTAGTATACGGAGCTTTTCTTGGGTTTGCCATGATAGCTGTAGCATCAATCCTTATCAATCATGAAAGTACTTTTATAAAGGTAAAAACTGTTGATGGTTATGATAAAGCTATGTCAACCGTTAATAATAAAATAAATAAATTAGATGATGGTATTTGCAAAGAATATTTTACTTATTATTATAATTATATAAATGATACTTATTTTACAGAAGATGTAAGTTTAAAAGATTATTTAGATGCTTATTATACAAGTGTAAATATAGATGGCGAAGATAGAGATGTAAATTCCCTTTATTATTACACTTATATAAGTGATAAATGTAATATTAAATATGATGAAAAATTATATGTAGAAGTTTTAAAAACAATGATATTTCCTGATGAAATAAAAAATAGATATAATCTAAATTATGAAATAGGCATTAAAGACTTAATTGGTAGAAATAAAACTTATTCATCACATGATCAGCTAGGAACATATACAACTAAAGTTGGTGAAATCCAACTATTAAATGATTTATTAGATGAGGTGATAAAATGAAAAGAGCATATAATTTATTTTATGTAATTAATATATTATTAGGAATAATTTTATCTTATAGTATTTTATTTATATATAATTATAATTCTTATTCACCACTTCTATTAGGAATAGTAACTATTTTCTATTTATATTCTCTTTATTATTATCGTAAATATAAAAGAGAAGTAGATCAATTTGATATATTTGCTATGCTATCATTTATGATATTTTTAATAATCATGTTTGTTGCAGGTGTTATTATTCAAGCAACAAATGGAGAAGTTTATAGTTTATTATATAATTCCTTCATTGTCCTTATAGCCAATTTAATATTTATTGGTTATAATTATTTAAAATAATACTTATTTAATATATAATGAAATTGGTGATAATATGAAAAAAATTCTAGATAATAAATATACAGAAATAGCATTTGCTGTATGTGGTGTAATTGTATTTTATTTTATAATATTACACTTAGGAGATATCTTTAGTGCAATAGGTAAATTTATGGGTATTTTAACGCCATTAACTATGGGTT
This sequence comes from uncultured bacterium, assembly GCA_937863745.1. Lineage (GTDB taxonomy): Bacteria > Bacillota_I > Bacilli_A > RF39 > UBA660 > UBA6985. Next base: position 11,739 of record CALMHN010000173.1, read on the forward strand.
TAGTAATTGCCTATATAATGCATCCAATTGTTGATGTTTTAGAAAATAAAACATTTAAAAACATAAAAAATAAATCTACAAGAAGAAATGTAAGTATTGCTGTTACTTTACTTGCAATAACAATTATTCTTGGAGCTTTAATTAGTATTGTTATTCCTGAATTACTAAAAAGTATTCAATCATTACTAATTAATTTCCCACGTTACTTACAAGAACTTGAAAGTTTTATAAATGATTATTTATCTAATAGTTCACTTGGAGATGCTTTCTCAAGTAACTCTTCATCAATAGTTTCAACAATTACTGATGCTATTAACAATATAATGTTACCATCAGTTAACAATGCTATGTCATCAGTAGGAACGGGATTACTTTCTTTAGTAAAATCATTCTTTAACTTATTAATTGGTATTGTATTTGCTGTTTACATTTTAGCTAATACCAAGAACTTCGCCGCTGGATGCCGTAAATTTTTATATTCATTATTTGATGTCGACAAAGTAAATGATTTTATTATTGAAGTTAAACACGTTAATAAAATATTTGTTAATTTTATGATATGTAAGGTAACTGATTCATCAATCGTGGCTTTGTCTACATTTATATTCTTACTAATATTTGGATTTCCATATCCTTTACTAGTAGCCGTTATTATTGGTATGACAGATTTGATTCCTTACTTTGGACCATACATAGGAACTATTCCATCAGCTTTACTAATTTGTTTAGTAAGTCCATTTAGAGCTCTAGTATTCGTAGCCTTCATCATTTGTTTACAACAAATTGATGCTAATTTAATAACTCCTAGAATTCAAGGCAATGCAACTGGCTTACCAAGCTTCTGGATTTTATTTGCCATCACCGTCTTTGGTGGATTATTCGGCATCGTTGGTCTTCTAATTGGTGTTCCATGCTTTACTATAATTTATGAATTAGTAAGAGATAAAATTAAAAGCAATCTTGAAAATAAAAATATGCCAAGTGAAACAGACTACTATGAGAAACATGATATCTTGGAAAAGAAAATAATAAAAGCGAAGATGGCTATAAAGAAATAGGTTTAATTATCTATTTCTTTGTTTGTTAAAAAGGAGTTAAAATGAATAATAAAAATAAAATAATTTTAGTCATAATTATAACTTTACTAATTGTTTTAATCACAATCATGTTAAAGAATAATAAAAAAGAAGAACCAACTGAATTAATGGATACTACAACTTCAACAACAACTACGACATCAAGTTCAATAAAAATAGATGAATCTGTTAATTATATAACTGATTTAACTTTAGATACAGGATCTTTACCTGATTCATATTATAATCAAGAAGAGGATAAAACTTATTATTTAAATAATCTAAAGTTTCCTTATATCAATATTAAAACAGATGATGCAACATCTATAAATGAGGAAATAAAAAAACTAGCTGATCAAGCAATTCAAATATATACATTAGGTGTTTCAGGTGGCCTTGATAGGGTTGATGAATCAACTTATTCTTATTATGTAAATAATAATATTTTATCAATCGTTATTATTTATTCGGTTAATTATAATACTCCAAGTGATCGAGGATATTACACTTATAACTTTGATTTAACAACAGGTAATAAGGTGGATTTCAAAAAAATATATACATCTTTAGGAAATTCAGAAGATGGAATTAATGATAAAGTAAATCGTGCCATCAAAAAATATATGGATGATTTAGATAACTCTACCTCATATTCACTTTATAATCATACTCAAGGATATACGGGAGAAGATTCATATACAGCATCTTTAACAAAAGCCTATGAAACATACAAGGAATCTATTACCAATAATACTATTAAATATTATATAGATGATTCTAAAAATATTCATATCATAACAACAATCATGGTTCCAATAGGTGAAGGATACACAATTCAAGACTTAAAAATATAGCATTAATGAGATTTCATTAATGTCTTATTTTACTATTAATATTTACTATTTTTTGTTATAATGGGTTAAGGTGGAAATATGAGAAGCATATTTGATTTAAAACTTGAAGAATTAGAAGATTATTTTGTTTCTATTGGTGAAAAAAAGTTTAAGGCCAAGCAGGTTTTTGAATGGATTTATCGTCATAAAATATATGATTTCCATAAAATGTCTAATATTTCTTTATCTTTACAAGAAAACTTAATTCAAAATTTTTCAATTAATATGTTAATTGTTCAAAAAGTACAAGAAAGCGAATTAACCAACAAATATCTATTTAAATTAGAAGATGGTAATTTTATTGAAGCAGTACTCATGAAACATGACTATGGTAATTCAGTTTGTATATCATCTCAAGTTGGTTGTAACATGGGATGTACTTTTTGTGAATCTGGAAGATTAAAAAAAGTAAGAGATTTAACTACTGGAGAAATGGTAAGACAAATAATTATGATAGAAAATCTCTTCAAAGAAAGAATTTCGTCTGTCGTGGTTATGGGAATAGGTGAGCCTTTTGATAACTATGATAATGTTATGCGTTTTGTTAGGATTATAAATGATCCACTTGGTATGGCAATAGGTGCAAGGCATATTACGATTTCAACATCGGGATTAGTTCCTATGATTGATGCTTATGCTAAAGAAGATATTCAAACAAATTTAGCTATAAGTTTGCATGCTCCAAATGATGAATTAAGAAGCAAAATAATGAAAGTCAATAATGCCTATAACATTGAAACATTAATGAAATCCATTAATAACTATATTAATTTAACTAATCGTCGAGTAACTATCGAATATTTATTATTAAAAGATGTAAATGATACATCTGCATGTGCTAAAGAACTTGGGCACTTATTGCATGGTATGAACGTCTATGTAAACTTAATACCTTACAATGAAACAAGTCATATAGAATATAAAACAAGCCCTAATAAAAATGTAATGAATTTTTATGATATATTAAAACATCAAGGTATTAATGTAACCGTTAGAAAGAGATTCGGCGATGAAATTGATGCAGCATGTGGACAACTTAGAGCTAAAGAGGTGGATTTATGAAATCATTTTATATCACGGATGCGGGAAGAGTAAGAAGTCATAACGAAGATTCTGTAACTATCGTAAAAAATGCTTCATCTGAACATTTGATGATTGTCGCAGATGGAATGGGAGGACATCGTGCTGGTGAAGTTGCATCAAGCATGGTTGTATCTCAAATAGGTTCTCGCTTTCAAAAATTATCAACAATAGGATCTAAACAAGATGCTGTTAATTGGTTGAGAGAAAATGTTAAAGAAGTAAATTCCAATATTTTAAAATATTCCAATGAACATCCAGAAGCTGCCGGACTAGGAACTACTTGTGTCATGGCTTTATTGACTAAAGATTTCCTAATGTTTGTTAATATAGGAGATTCCTCAGGCTTTGTCTTTAAAGATGGCAAATTAAAAAAGATAACTAAAGATCATACACTAGTAAATTTCTTAGTAGAATCAGGAGATTTATCACCTGATGAAGCAATCAATCATCCTAAAAAGAATGTCTTAATGAAAGCTCTAGGAGCATCAGATCAATGTGAACTAGATATCTTTGATGTTGATACTAACATTGATGCTATCATGTTAAGTTCTGATGGTTTAACAAATATGCTTAGTTTTGAACAAATTGAACGTGTCCTTAATGAAACAGATATTAATATTGAAAACAAGTTAATTAAATTAGTGAAAAAATGTAATGTCAGAGGTGGATTAGATAATATATCTATAGCCTTATTAATAAAAAATGGTAAAGGTGGTGATTTGGCATGATTGTAAAAGGACAAAAAGTAAATGATCGTTATCAAATAATTAAAACAATTGGTGAAGGTGGCATGGCTAATGTTTATTTGGCTTATGATACTATTCTTGATCGTAACGTTGCCGTTAAAGTACTTCGTGGCGATTTAGCAACTGATGAAAAGTTTGTTAGAAGATTCCAAAGAGAAGCTTTAAGTGCTTCATCTTTATCACATCCTAATATTGTTGAAGTATATGATGTTGGTGAAGATAATGGATCATATTATATAGTCATGGAATATATTGAAGGTAAACAATTGAAACAATTGTTGAAAAAACGAGGGAAGCTAACTCTCACAGAAGTTGTTGATATCATGCTTCAAGTAACTGATGGCATGAGTGCAGCACACGATTCTTATATAATACATCGAGATATTAAACCTCAAAATATCATGATACTTGAAAATGGATTAATTAAAATTACAGACTTTGGTATTGCCATGGCTCTTAACAGCACTCAACTTACACAAACTAATTCAGTCATGGGAAGTGTTCATTACTTACCACCTGAACAAGCAAGTGGAAAAGGTGCCACTATTCAAAGTGATATCTATTCTATGGGTATTTTAATGTATGAGTTATTAACTGGCGAATTACCATTCCGTGGTGATAATGCCGTAGAAATAGCTTTAAAACAAATAAAAGAACCTCTTCCAGATATTACAACAAAATTACCAAACATTCCTCAGTCAATTGCTAACATTATCATGAAAGCAACCGCAAAAAATCCTAAAAATAGATATGCTGATGCTCGAGAAATGAATGATGATTTAAAGACAGCTTTATCAAGTGAAAGAGAAAATGAAGCTAAATATGTACTTAAATATCCTGAATCTGAAAATGAAAATATTAAAAAGAATGAAGTCCGCGTGACTCCAATTCCAACAGAGCAAGAAAATCCAGATAAACCTGCTAAATCTGCTAAAGCTCCAAAAACCAAAAAAGAGGAGCCAAAGAAGGAAGAAAATGAGGATGTTGAAGTGAAAGCAAAGAAGATAGATGAAAAAACAGAAATTAAAAAAGAGAATAAATTATTAGTAATATTAGCTATTATTTTTACATCTCTTGTTGTAATTGTTACTACCATGGTCTTCTTATTACCAGAGATAACTAAAGTTAAAAACGTAACTGTTCCTGATGTATCTAATATGTCAGTAGTTGATGCTGAAAACAAACTTGAATCTTTAGGATTAGTAGTAAACGAAGATGAAAAAGAAGTAAGTTCCAGTGAAGTTGAAGCCGGTAAAGTAGTAAAGACAAGCCCTCAGGCAAAGAGAACTGTTAAAAAAGGTGCTTCAATTACCTTATATGTATCATCCGGTGAAAATGGTTATACTGTTGAAGATTTAACTGGTAAAAATTACTTAGAGGTTAAAGGTGCTCTTGAAAGTACTTATAACTTATATGTAATTGTATCAAAAATGGAAACTGATCAAACAGTTGATGCTGATGTTATTTTAAAGACTGACCCAGCTGTTGGAACTGTTTTAAAACCTGGAGATACAATAACTTTATATATTCCACTTATGAATACATCATATCCAGACTTTACTAAAAACTATACACTTTCACAAATTCAAGCTTGGTGTGAAAAATATGGTGTAACTTATGCCGAAGTATATGACCAAACTTCATTATATGAAGCAGGGACAATTTATGCCCAAAGTATTGCTTCAGGAACTACAGTTCAAGCAGGTCAAACACTTACTATCCATATTGCAGAGGCAGTTGATGATTCTGATAATACGGGTACTGACATGGGTGAATAGATGGAAGGAAGAATTACTAGAATAATAAGTAATTTATATACTGTAGAATCTAATGGAATAGAGTATAATTGCCGTGCACGTGGGTCATTTAGGAATATTTCCCTAAGCCCACTTGTAGGTGACATTGTCGATTTTTCAGAGTCTGAATTGTATATTTTAAATATACATAAAAGAAAAAATACATTAACTAGACCAAATGTAGCTAACATTGATTTATGTATAATAGTAACCAGTCTTAAAAGACCTGACTTTTCTCCTTTTTTATTAGATAAGATGATTGTAAATGTAGTTAAGGAAAACATTGAACCAATTATTTGCTTTACTAAATATGATTTATTAAATGAAGAAGAAAGAAATTATTATAATAAAATAATTTCTTACTATGAATCTATAGGTTATAAAGTATTTATTAATAATGAAATTGATAAATTTAATCGATATACAGCTGGCTCCCTCGTGGTCTTAACTGGTCAAACAGGAGTTGGTAAATCGACATTTATCAATAAATTAATCCCTGAAATTAATTTAGAAACCAATGATATAAGTGATGCTCTAGGACGTGGTAAACATACAACTAGACATACAGAAATTTATAAATATAATGATACTTATATTGTTGATACTCCAGGATTCAGTTCACTTGAAATAAGTGATGATTATCTGGACAATTTACGATTTTACTTTCCTGAGTTTGAAAACGATTCTTGCAAGTTTAGAGACTGTAAGCACTTACAAGAAATAGGATGTAAAGTACAAGAGGATGTATTAAAAGGAAAAATACTTCCTTCAAGATATGAAAGTTATAAAAAGATGGTGATGAAAGATGAAGGTTTCAGTCTCAATACTAAAAAGCAACAGAAGTAATGAAGAAACATTAAAGAAAATTAATTTAACAAATGCTGATTATATTCATTTGGATGTGATGGATAATACATTTGTTGATAATGCATCTTTAACAAATGAAGAGATAATTAAATTATTTAAAGATACAATTCAACCTATGGATATTCATTTAATGGTTAATCATCCTAAAAGTTATGTAGACGCATTAAAGAATTTAAATGTTAATGATTTTATCTTCCCAGTAGAAATATTAGGAGATAAAAAAGAATTAATTAATTATATTCATGAATTAGGTTTTAAAGTAGGATTATCTATTAATCCTGATACAAAAGTATCAATTATTAGACCATATTTGGAATATGTTGATATTGTTCTAATCATGGGTGTTAATCCTGGATTTGGAGGACAACCTCTTATACCAAGTACTACAATGAAAATCCATGAATTAAATTATTTAAGATCAATTAACGATTATAATTATATAATGAGTTTTGATGGGGGAGTTAATAGCTCAACAATTAATTTACTAAAAGGTTTAGATATGGTAGTATCAGGTTCCTATGTATGCCTTGGAGAAGACTATCAAGAAAATATAAATAAATTAAGATAAAGGAGTATTTTATGAAAAAATTTAAAGAATTTATTAACCGCGCATTAGGTGGATTTTGCATGGCCCTTGCCGATGCCGTTCCCGGAGTTTCAGGAGGAACTATTGCCTTCATTTTAGGATTCTATGATGATTTTATTACATCATTAGATGATTTATTCCGTGGAACAATGCCTAAGAAGAAGAAAGCTCTAAAGTTTTTATTAAAACTTGGATTTGGCTGGATAATAGGTATGGGTATAGCCTCTACTGTTTTATCTAATTTATTTGTAGATCGTATCTATGATATGTCATCACTTTTTATAGGTTTAATTATTTTTTCATTACCATTAATATATCGTGATGAATATGAATCTATTCACAATAAATATAAAAAGAATATTATATATGCCATTTTAGGTTGCATACTTGTTGTATTAATTACCGTAATAAATAACTATGCTGGAATTAATGTTGATATATCATCACTTAATTTATTTACAATTATCTATATCTTTGTTGTAGCAATGATAGCTATATCAGCAATGGTTTTACCAGGAATATCAGGATCAACAATGCTACTAGTATTTGGTATATATATTCCAATCATGGCTGATGTAAAAGGATTTTTCCATTTAGATTTTTCTACATTACCTACACTTATAATATTTGGTTTAGGCGTTGTCTTTGGTATTGTCTTCTTTGTTAAATTAATAAGAACATGTTTAGACAAAAACAGAT
>CALMHN010000174.1 GCA_937863745.1 uncultured bacterium
AATTATGATAATTCCAGTTAATGTTTTTGCTTATGAATTATCATGTGATACAAGTGATCATGCATATAACACTGATTTTACTTGTAAAATAACAGGTACATCTAATGTTACCTATGATAAATTGTCTGGAAGTATAGATTCAAACGATGATATTACTTGTAACGTAACATCTATTTCATCAGGTTTAACTAATTTATCAACTGATACTAAAAGTTTTGATTTAACTGGAACTCCAACCGATGAAAATTTAGTAACTTATACTTGTAAAAATACTACATCTTTAACAAGTGATAAATCAGTCCAATTAATATCAAGTGATTTTACATATCATATAGCAAACTCTGGTGTAGATAAAGCCAATGAAGTATTAAGAAGTTCATTCTTTAAATTATTAGGAGAAACAGTAACAACACCAGTTGATACTAGACCAAGAGATACATCCAATAGTCAATCAAGATTAAAAACAATTCATGATGACAATTTAAACTTTGTCTTTTCTTCTTTTACAACAGTATACAATATAGAAGTATTATATGATGTATCAACACTTAACTTGAAAGTAGTACCAAATGTTGAAGGAGCAAGTGTTAGAATTGATGGAAGTCAAGATTTAATAGTTGGTGACAATGTTATTGATATATATGTTACTAGTCCAGATGGTTCATCTACGACTTGCTATACCTTAAATATTAATCGATTACCACGAGGAGAAGCTATTTATTATTTATCTAAAGATTCAACCTTAAAGAGTCTTTCTATAACAGGATATGATATTCAATTTGATAAGACTGTCATGGATTATAATATTCATTTACCTTATGATGTGGCATCTATTAATCTAGAATATGAATTAACAAATCCTAATTCTTCAATTGTCGTATCTGATACATCTAATTTAATAAATGGAAGTGCTATAACTTTAACAATAACATCTGAAGATAAAACGTCAACCACAGTTTATGCCATCCATGTTACAAAAGATGATCCTCCAGCAAATTATTCAACCTATATCTATGGTGCTATAATATTTATAGCAATTCTTGGTGTAATAATTCTTATCATTAAAACTAATCAAAAGAATAAGAAGACTAATTCATTACCAACAAATTCAATACCTAATGTTAATAATATAAATACAATTCAATTGAACAATAATACAAGTGCTCCAATTCAAACACAAGCACCAACATCTCAAAGTGATTTCAACAAAGTAACATCATTAAATCAAACATTAGATTTGAGTAATATAACATTAACAAAAGACAATGAAGAAAAAAAATAAAGAGGTGATTTTCTATGTCAGTTACATATAAAATTGGTTATAAAACAACAACAGATTCCTTTACTGCAATTCAATATGATGAATCCTTAAATTTAGTTCAAAGTAAGGATATCATGGATTTAGTAAACTTCACTAAAATGTTCGAAGATGAAAATGAGTTGAAAGCTTACTTGGTTGCCCGTGGATTAGTAGATAAAAACGCTCATGAATTTGCTTATGTCAAACCTGTTACAACTGAACTAGGAGTAAAAAGTTTATTTAAAGTCCAAAACACACATATAGTTTATGATAATGATGTTCAATATTTTACTGTAAGTGGAATATCAAACTATATAATAAAAAATCGTTATAATTATACATTTATAAATCAACTATGTGCTCATGAATTGAAGAAAAATAATATTTATAGTAGTATTTTTCGACTTTTAGATGACTATGCTGAACTAAAAGGTAATTATAATTATCTAGCCTTATTTAAATCATCATTACCAGATCCTAAAAATTTTTCTGATGCCAAATATACAGTTAATTATAATAAATTAATTGGAATACTAGAAGATGTTTATGTTAAAGGTAAAGTAATAGATTATACTATAGAAACTAAGATAAATGATTGTATTTTTAATATTAAAAATTGTATATATAATAATCCTTTTATCTTAACTTCAACTTATAATTGTACTAGAGAAAAAATTAATAAAAACTATGCCATCATTAATGCCGTAATGTCTTTATTATATGAATATAATAATCACGAACAAACTGGAAACGATCATTCAACTGAATCTATTACAAGATATGTTGATAAAGAAATATGCAAAAGAAATCCTAATGCTGGTAATAGGCCTCTTGTAGATAGCAATAATAATATTGTTATTAATAATCGTAAATTATTTGATCTAGGGCAATTCATTCTAAATGTAGAAATAGAACGCCAAAGAGAAATTCAAGAATATGAAGAATATGATAAATATGAAAGAAGTCAAACACCAAGAACTGATGAATTAGAATCTGACAATTCAGATGATGAATATTTAACGGAAGAAGACTTTATTAAATTAAATGAAGATCCAAATGAAATGGGATATAAATCTATTACTAATAAAGTTAGAAAAAATAATTAATATATGGAAACTGAAATAGATAAATATATTGAATATCTAAGAGTAGAAAAGAGTTATTCTAATTATACTGAAAGTAATTACTTAATTGATTTAGATAATTATTCCGATTATTTAAAAAACAATAGAATTAATTACTTAAATATAACTTATAAAGAAATCGTAGAATATGAGAAATATTTAAAAGAAGTATGTAATTTAGAATCATCATCTATTAATAGACATCTATCATCTCTTAGAAGTTTCTATAATTATTTAGAATTACATTCACTTATAAAAAGTAATCCTTTTAAATTAGTAAATGGTCCAAAGAGACCAGAAAGATTACCTAATTATATGAAATATTCAGAATTTGAAGAAATGGTTAATTCTTGTGATGAAACACCACTAGGTATTAGAAATAGAGCTTTATTAGAAACTTTACTGGCAACAGGTGCCAGGATAAGTGAAATAATTAATCTTGATGTAGATGATTTGGATTTAAATAATGGGGAAGTAAAAGTATTAGGAAAAGGTAATAAAGAAAGAATATGTTACCTTAATAATCACGCTATTTCTTCGTTAAATGAATATATAGAATCATCTCGTGGAGAATTATTAAATAATCATCAATCTAATCGTTTGTTTATTAATCATATAGGTGGTGATTTAACTACCAGAGGTGTAAGAACTATATTAGATAATATTATTCAAAAATCATGCATGAGTATTAAAGTAACACCACATACATTTAGACATACATTTGCAACAATGCTACTTAATGAAGGTGCTGATTTAAAAACAGTCCAAGAATTACTAGGACACGCTAATATTTCAACCACGGCTATCTACACTCATATAACAACTGATTATATAAAAGATATCTATTTACATAGTCATCCTCGAAGTAAGCAATAAAAAAACAAGCCCACATGGACTTGTTTTCTTTTTAATTAAATGAAAAGTGCAGCGACTTTAACAAATATTCTTAAGAATCTAATAAAGTATACCATATAACTCCTTTCTATCTCTTTCTACTATTTATATTAAGGGTACGTAGTCAATTTATCTATAAAAAAATAAATAAATTTTTTCATATAGATTTAATACATAAGCCATGTATATAAAGATTAGAAGGGAGTGAATATGAAAAGTAAATTAATAGTAAAACAAGAAGAATCTTCTGACTGTGGCGTATGCTCTTTACTATCCATAATAAGATACTATGGAGGTAATGTTAGCCTTGAAGACTTAAGGATAAATTCTTTGACTACAAGGGAAGGCGTATCAGCTTACAACTTAATAGAATGTGCTAAAATATATGGCTTTGATGCCATAGGCATAAATACTAATAAATTAGAAAGAAAATATGTTCCTTACATAGCACATCTAAATATAAATAAATCTCTTTCTCATTTTGTTGTAGTATACAAAGTACAACAAGATAAAGTTGAACTGATGGATCCCAGCATAGGATTTAGAAAAATGGAAATAAACGAGTTTGAAAAATTAAGCTCAAACAATTACATCTTACTATACCCAAAAAATAAATTAGAAAATAATTACCATCCAAATTTAATAAATAAAATTACTAATTTAGAAATACTTAATAATAAAAATAATATATTAATAATAATAATCTTAAACATTATATTCATTATACTATCTATATTAAACAGCTTTTACATAAAATTTATCGAGTACACCCAATACTATCAAATAATATTTATTGTATTTCTATTTAGTATGATAATAACAAAATTTATTTCCTATATTATAAATATTAAAAGTCTTAAACTTAACAGCCAAATATCTTCCATTGTCTTATCTAAATTTATTAATCATATATTTAATCTTCCTTTAAATTATATACATATAAAGGATTCAGGAGAAATAATTAAAAGGGTTGAAGATTTGGAGGGCATTAAAGATATCATGATTGGATTTATAATAAATCTTATCGTTAATATCTTAATACTAATTGTTATTTCCATTGTTATATTTATAATAAATAAACAAGTGTTTATATTATCATCTCTTTCTATAGTAATTTATATCTTTTTAACTTATTTAGTTAATCGAAAAATTACTAGTTATATTACTAATATAATAGATGTAAATACCGATTATAACTCAACATTGATTGACGTTTTATCAGGATTAAATAGTATAAACCATGCTGGTGCTAATGAATTATTTTATAATAGTATTAAAACAAAATATAATAACTATTTAAATACTAAATATTTATATGATAGACATTTAGAAATGATGAATTTTTTAAAACAAAGTTTAGTCATTGGAGTCGAACTATCTATCAATACAATATTAATAATTAGCATCATTAAGGGTAATATACCATTTGATACTTTTGTAATTATTAATTTCCTATATGAATTACTAATGAACTCAGTTTATTCTATTTCAGGATATATTCCTAGTTTAATCTATCAGGATAAGATTATGAATAAATTAAATGAATTCTATAATGTTTCTGAAGAAGAAAGTAAAGGTAGTAGCTATACTCCAGGTGATATTAAATTCTCAAATGTAAGTTTTAGCTATAATCGATTCAATAATGTTATTGATAACTTTAATATTAATATACCATTTGGTGATCGAGTAATATTAAAAGGCGAATCAGGATGTGGAAAATCCACTATCTGTAAAATACTTAATAAAGAATATGTCGATTATGATGGAGAAATTACCATAAATGGATTAGATTTAAAAAGTATAAATACATTCTCTTTAAGAAATCATATAAGTTATTCATCTCAAAGTGAAAAAATATTCAATGGTACTATCAAAGATAATATCTTGATGGGGCATGAGATACCTGAAGAAAAACTAAATGAAATCATAAGTATCTGTGAAATAAATCGAATAATAAAGAAAAAAGCCTTTGGACTTGATACATTCCTTTATGCTGGTGGTGAAGAATTATCAGGTGGTGAAAGACAACTTATTATTCTAGCAAGAGCTTTAGTTAATAACAAAGATATTCTTGTCTTAGATGAAACAATGTCGGAAGTAAATGATCAAATAGAAGATAAAATATTGCATAAGTTGTTTAATTATTACCAAGATAAGACAATAATTTATGTATCTCATAAGAATAAAAAGAATTATTTTGAAAGAACAATATATGTGTAGGAAAGGAGAAAAATGGTTTTAAGTAATAACGAATTAATGAACATAACTGGTGGAGGAATGAAAATCGGATTATTTCTTGCCCTTGGAGGATTTGTAACTCTCCTAGTAGGCATAGTTGATGGCTATTTAAGACCTCTTGCTTGTAATTGATGATTTTAACTGATGAAAATCTTTCCATGATTATAGGTGGGGCTACTTCATCGTCATATGGAGCATCCTATATTAATGCAATTGCTCGACTAGTTAATACCCTTCTTGAAGTAGGCAGAACAATCGGCAGTGCTATAAGATATAAAACCCGTGGAAACTATTGCTAATATGAATAAATCCTAGAAAACTAGGATTTTTCTTGTTAAAAAGTATAAGATATGTTTTAATAAAAATGAGGGCGGTAACAATGAAATTAACGCATATTTATAAAAATAATATAAAAAAATTAAAAGATAAAAATATTAAGTTAGCTAATAGTAAACTTTTTAAAAAGTATAATGATTATTATTACTGCTATCGTTCCCGGTGGATAGCTTTATATGCGTTAGGTTTTGATGTAGTAATTACACAAGCAGTTAAGGTAAGACAAAGAACAAAGAAAAATGATGAAGAAAAGTAATTATTTTTCTTTTTTTACGTGTTATACTTTTTATGGTGATACAAGTGAATAATACAATCAAAAACATTTTAGAAAAACTTGAAAACAAAGGATATAAAGCTTATGTCGTCGGTGGATTCGTAAGAGATTATTTAATGGGACATATTTCTTATGATGTCGACATAGCAACGTCGGCCTTACCAAATGAAATAATAGAAACTTTTTCTTTGAATCATCAAGCCGATTCAACCTATGGAGGAATTCATTTCAACTCAGGTAAATATCACTTTGATATAACAACTTTTAGAAAAGAAATAAAATATGAGAATAGAAGACCAGTCGAATTTGAATATATAAGTTCCTTAAAACAAGATGTCTTAAGAAGAGATTTTACAATTAATAGCATTTACATGGATTCATCTGGTAACTTAATTGATATTTATAAAGGTAAAAAAGATATACATGATAAAATAATTAAAAGTATTGGCAATATAAAAGAAAAAATGACTGAAGATCCTCTTCGTATGTTACGTGCTATAAGATTTGCATCTTTATTAAGTTTCTCTCTAGAAGATGAATTGTATAATTTTATTCGTGATAATTCCAACTTAATAAAAACATTAAGCTATACGAGAAGAAAAGAAGAACTTAGTAATATATTCCAAAGTTCAAATAAATTAAATGGATTAAAATTAATAAAAGAATTAGGTTTAGAAGAATCTTTAGATATTAAAATAAATAAAATGGTAAAGTTTAGTGATTCACCACTTGGAATCTGGGCTCAAATTGACTTTAGTGATAAATATGTGTTTAGTAAAAAAGAATTAGATACAATAAAAGATGTAAGAAAAATATGCAAATATGGTATAATAAATAATACAATTTTATATAGATATGGTTTATATTCATCCATAATAGCAGGAGATATTTTAGATATAAATAGAAGTTATATAAGTTCATTATATAAAGATTTACCAATTTACAATGATAAAGATATTGTTATAAATGGAAATGATATAATAAATATATTAAAAATGAATCCATGTCAAAAAGTTAAAGATATCATGTATGATATAGAAAATAGTATATTAGATGGCTCTCTTAGCAATGACTATGAAAGTATAAAAAAATTTATATTAAAGAATTGGAAGTGATAATATGAATGAAGTTGTTTATAAAACCTTAAAGAAAAAAGATTTTATTGTTAAAAGTTTTATCTTTAAAATAGCAACTGAATTAAAATTATCTCTTCAAGAAACCATGGTAATAATTTATTTTATGAATCAAGAAATACCTGTTTTTAATTTGGAAAGTATGAAAGAAAATTTATATTTATCAGAAGAAGAAATCATGAAAGCATTTTCTAGACTAGTAGGTATTAAATTAATAAGCGTGGTTGTAAAGAAAAATGAAAAAGAAGTTGGTATATCGTTTTTACAGTACCTATGAGGAATT
>CALMHN010000175.1 GCA_937863745.1 uncultured bacterium
TATCTATAGAATCATAATCAACTAAGAGTTTAGCTACTATACTCTTAAGTAACTCATGTATATCTGTATTGTTTTCCATATCAAATAATACGCTTTCTATTTCTATTTGCGTTAATTGTGTGACATTAGATAAATAAGATATTATCTGAGATGATGTAATAACTTCAGATAAATTTTGTACTATATCTTCTGCTTTCTCCATAACATCAGGTGTTTGTGTTGATATAGACATATTCTGATAGTATTTACTAGCTATTGCTTTTAACGATTGATTTAATTTATTTCGTATATCTATCAAGAATCTATAATAGTAATATGGGTTTATTTCTTTTACCATATCATCCTTATATTTATCTAATGTTTCATCAGCAATTTTTAAAACAAGCCCTGAAAAACCATATTTACCTGCTACTGATAATCCATGAAGGTTACTAAGAGTATATTTAAGAACTTCTGGATTACATGACTGAAAATACTTTTTCTTAAGATAACTTATTGTAAAACAAGCATACAATCTAGCAGTAGCATATGCATCATCTATTCTATTATGTGCTAAGAATGCTAATATATATAAAACTAGGAGATTATATAATGGATTAGTTATAACATATCCCAAAGCAGGGGCATTTAATAAACTACTTTGTTGTTTAAACTGTGCAGTTAAATATGATTTAAATTCTTCTTCAGTTATTCCTGCAGTTTGTAATAAAGTAGAATATATATTCTTACTAATTAAATAAAGACCACATGGTTGATCAATCGTGCTCATAGCTGTTGTTATATTTTTACCTATATATTCAGCCATCTGTTCTACATTGGGTGACATTTTGGTTAAGATATCTAATAATTGCTTATCCAATTATTATCTCCCTCTTTAATCAATCATATTTGTTTCAATTTCAATTTTATCTTTAGAAAACCATATAAATTCAGGACAATACTTGTATACTATATCCCTATATGTGGATGGCATATTCTCAATGTCAAAATCATATACTATATCTTGAGTTGGTTCCAATATTTCACAAAATTCAACATCATCAACAACATCATGAAGATATCTTGCCATCTCAGATCTATAAATATTACTATGAAAACCAGCCTTTAGAGTTAAGAATGTATATAATACATTTTTACATTCAGTTATAACTGAATTGATAGATAATCCACTCTTACGTTTGACATATATTCTTACTTTGATCTTTGGTGGTATTTCTATTGCAAATGTATCTGGATAAGTTATAACAGCTTTAGAATTATATAAATTAAGTTGCATATTATTAGAATAACCAGACGTTTTGACAAACTTTATATTAATATTATCAGTTAACATTTTATACTCACTTAATGCTGTTGAAAACTTTGCTAATTGATTCAATATTAATTCATCTATAACATCTTTCTTGGCATCATAATACTCCTGTTTTATAACTGGAACACCAAATGCATATTGCACTCCATCTGATGCTACTGCTATATTACTATGGCATATATTTGTTACTTCCTGTTTAAGTACAACTGATTGTTTATATGATGCAAAAAACTCACCTTTATAATATATATTAATATCAAATGTGATTAAACCAGGTTGTATTATATTTGTATTAATATTATCAGTTTCAAATACTGCCAATCCTTCAGGAGTATCCCCAATCAAATGAAGAGAACATGTTTGCTCTGCTATATTCAATTGTAAAGAGATATTCATGCTACTATTCTCTGGTAATTTACTTACATTACATATGAATTTATAAAACGTATTATCAGGTGTGCTTTTAATTTGAATAGAATTCAAACCAATATGCACCAATTCTATTTGAGGAGTATCACTCTCTTCAACAGCTGCACTTATTGTATTAGATATTATACGTTTTCCATTAGATAATATCTCTATATCACCAGAAAATTGATGTAAATTACCAAGTTCATATGTTATATCTATAGTCCAATGTAAATCACCAACAACAAAATCATCTAGTGGTATGTTATCTGTAATAAATGTAAATCTATCAATCTGAGCAGTATTTAAATGCATAGTATAATCTCTATTATTGATATGCAATGTTACTGATAATTTCGTAGTATCTATATTTGATGCCAAATTTAATATATCTACTGAAAACATACATTTATCTTCTAAGCCTGCTAAGTATTTAAAATCCAACGTATAAACATTAAACATAGCTGGAGTTGGTACATTAGAAGATGTAGCATTTGAAACAATATCTGTATCTATAGGTAATCCAGATTTAAATAATGTAATGCTGCCTCTGTAAGTATTATAAAAACTGGTTGCATATAGATCTTCCCAATAATTAGGATCAGCTAAAGATTTATTAACATTATTATCAGCAAGAGATATATAAGTTCTATTATTATAATTTACAACATCATTAATAGAATATACATAAGATGGATTATATATGCCTTTAAAGTTCCAATTTCTTTTTAGATCATCAAAGTATAAATACAGATACCACATCTGAACTCCTGTATTTATAATATATGATTCATAGTCTATATAATTGGAACTGAATATACATGTAGTATTATCATCATATACTTTAGTTAGTGTTAATGGAATTCGATAATTGTTTCCTATTTGAAATTCTGCATGAATCTTATCTGCAGTCATATCTGTAAGCTTATATACTTCTGCAGTAATAGACATTTGATGTGTGTTTGGATATAAATATACTGATATTGTTCTTGCACCCATTAGTATATCTTCACGATCACTCTTAAACGCTAAGCTGGGTGATACTTTTAAATTATTCAGATTATAGAAATATCGTGCCAATGGTATATCATAATTATCATCATATTCTATTTTAAAAGGAGAGACATAAGAAATATTATCATACGTTAAAACAGAACCCTGTTCTATTACATTATTTATATTATCCATTTGAACAGGAATAGAAGCAGTTGGCATTGGAACTTTATCACTATCATATTTGACTATATAAAGAGTGATTTCATTGCCATAGACATCTCTTCTCTGTAATACAGGTAAAGCTATTAAATCTGTAATACCTGTTACTCCTTGAAACCCTTTATAATCCTTTTCAGTTACCAATCTTTTTGCTGCTGATATATTCTCTATAATATGTTTTTTTACTTCTTCCAATGTTTCACCATTGGAACCATTCATAATAGGTAATGGATTATAACTTATGACATTAACTATATCACCAGATATACCATCTATTACACGATCAGCCAATTGGGCTGTATTGGCTGCTATATTTCCTTCTGCACCAAGAGTGGAATATATAGTTATTAATGCTTGTGCTCCATTATGTGGAAGATATCCATGAATACCATTACCAAATCTGACAACTAGACTTCCTTCAGATTGATTCATCATTAGTTCATATACTTTATCTGATGATGATGCTATATAAATGGAGTTGATTGGTTTATATAATTCTCCACCAACATTAACTACTACATCATATATATAACCTTTAAATCCAGATATTGGTTCATCATAAAACTTATATAATTGAGTATTTTCAAATGTAAAAGAATGTGTATATATTTCTAATTGTTGTATTTCTACATCAAAAACAAGACTTGGTTGTCCTGAACTAATTTCTATATTATATGTTACTGGAGTAACTATACCAGTAGCAATATCTTCCTTTATAATTTCTATAGTTGTAGAATCTTTTGTAACATAGTAATTATGAATTACTTTATATGCAGCACTTTCTGAGGTAACATTAGATCCAGCTGGAATCTTAATTTTCATATCTCCAGAAGCTAATGGAATAATCACTTTCAATGTACCTGAAGCAGGTACTACATTTTGAATCTTATAATCCAACTGCGCAGCAATATTATATATTGTGGATGGTAATGTTGCTCTTATTAAAAATGCCTCATTGTATGCCAGTGCATTCTGAAACAACATATCTGATGTTAGATATGTTAATGCTTGGATAAAATACCCTAAAAAACCAGATTCATATAAATCTATATTTTGTAATTGAAAATATTCATCAGTTAAATCAACTAAACTCTTTTTAATATCATAAGGATCAAATGTTGGTAGATTTCTCGCATCTATAGCCAAATTAATGCACACCTCTTTATATAAATATTATAATACAAAAATATATTTGGAGAAGAAGTATTCTTGTTTCTCCTTCAAATAAGAATGGATATTGAGAATACTTCTTCTCCTGATACAGTTAATCAAAAAGATTAAAACCTATATTAACTTATATACCACCAGTTGCCTCCTCATACATCGCATCAATAGCAGTAATAGAAGCAGCCACTGTGCTTTGAACCAAACTCTGTGCAGTATATATTGCCTGTTCACCAGTATACATCATATCAAAGCTAAATTCAATCTCTGGTTCCACTTTTTCTTGAGTAGTTCTATCACTAGAGAAAGAATCAGTTGGTATCTTAAGAGGATATACTCCAGTAAAGGCAGCAGCATATTGAACTGTCCTAGCGTCTGGTAGAGTTGTAGCATAAATACATTTACCTTTATAATCCACCTGTGAAGCTGAACCTATAGATGGATCAGCTATACCATATATTACATTTCTAAATATGGTTACCCATTTACCCATTATTTGGGTTATAGGTAGTCCAGCAAATTCAACAAATCTCACTGTAAATCTCTTGTTATCATATTCAACAGTACCTGGTACTGACCAAGACATATTGTTTGTACCATTGTATTCAATTGGATTAACAGTAATTCCTGGTACAGTAACTGATTGACATACAGTAGTTAGAAATTTACCAACTTCTGCTGACAATGCAGATGGCAGTTTAGTAAAAAATAGAAAATGATAACCTGTTTGATAGGGATCTATTGCAGTTGCATGATCACCAAACATACCTCTTAACTGATCTGGCCATCTATATTTATCAAATGATCCCATTACAAAAGGATTTGGCATAAGTTATTACCTCCTGAGTATTCTTTTTTCTAAATAGAATGTTATTTCTTATTTTCTTCTGCTTGTGTTCCTTTAAATACATCTCTTCCAACAAAAATATCTATTAAAATATTCCACATTGCTTTAAAAAATTGAATTTGAGCATAAATTAATACTGGTACACTTGCTTTTATTGCTAAAGGTTGTCCAAATGTTATCCCAAGTGAAAACAAAAGATTTGCCATTATAGCTGCAAAAAAGTTTTTAACTACACTTAAAGCTGTTTTTTTAGTTGATTGAAATAATGCTGGTATCTTCTTCTTGAGACCATTATAATGTTTCTCAATTTTAGACAAATCTTTAACTAATAAGTTAGAACTAATAAAACCTATAGCAATATTAAATGCAAATTTATTTAATCTCTTATCATTAGCATAAACTGGATTCTTTTTTGCTTCAGTTAAAATAAAAGTATATAACATTTTTGCATAACTTAATACTGTATTTAAAATCGTCTCAGCTGGCTTCTGATCTTCAGGTAAAATATCAACTAACATCTGAAAAGCAACTTCTATACTATCTTCAGTGGGTGGTAGAGAATTGATTTGATTTACTAATGCATCTGCTTCTGGACTCTTAGTCTTTTTAAGAATACGATCAAGTTGTTTTAAAGCATCTGCTGTAGATGGTTTGGCTTCAGTTACTATACTTTCTTCTGTCGTAATAGGCTCGTTTATATTGTTCATATTTTCAATCATACTATATTGTGCTGCATATATATTGAATGCAGCATGTATTAATGCTGGAATTTCTGTGAATACTGTTTCTGTTTTGCCAAATACAACAGCAGCTGAAAGTGTTAAATCTGTAATTTGTTTTCCAACAATAATATCTAATACTTTCTCTGCATCTTCTTCAGAATCAAACAGATTAGGTATCTGCTTAGCCATAAATTGATAACGTTTTTCAACATCTTTTACATCACCAGCAAAGAGATTTGAGCACGCAAATCCAAGTGCCATAAATAGTGCTAGTTTATCAATATTTTCATCATCCAATGCTCCATTTTCACTTTTTACAAGATCAAAGAGTTTCTCACATTTTGATAATATTGCATCTAATATCTCCTGAGCAGGTGCTTTATCTTCAGGTATATTATCAAGCAACATATTAATACCTATATTAATATTGCTTTTAGTTGGTTTTAAAGAATCCAAACGTTTAAATAAAGTAGCTCCTTCAGAACTCTTTGTTTTGGATATAATTTTATTAATATTCTTTAGTAGATTACTTTCAGCTTCTTCTACTAACTTATGTGCTTCCCTTATTCTTACAAATTTAGATG
>CALMHN010000176.1 GCA_937863745.1 uncultured bacterium
TACTTTGCTGGTATAAATATATTAAAACTAAAAAAAGAAATGAGATTATACTAATCTCATTTTTTTCATAATTCATCAAATAATTTCTTATATTTATCTACTACTATATCCCAAGTGTATTCATTAGTTATTCTTTCTTTAGCAAGTTTACCATATTCATCAATTTGTTTATTAGTTAATTTATCACATTCATTAATGTCTTTAGCTAATTCACTTTTTCTTTTTGAAAAATACATAACTGCATTTTCTCCAACTTCTCTATTATATGAAATATCATAAAGAATATTCATTTTAGTTAAGCTTAATGCTTCAAGCAATGATGGATTCGTTCCACCTGCTGAATGACCATGGATATATGCATATGCATTAATTCTCAAGTATCTTAAAATATCTTGATCATAAACTGGCCCTACAAGATTTATTCTCTCATCATCATTGAACCTTGTTGATTCTATTAGGTGATCATAAAATTTGTCTCTAGTATAATTAGTTACTATAACTAATTTTTTGGTTGTATTTGAATGTATAAACTCTTTTAATATTAATTCAATATTATTTTCAGGAATAAATCTTCCAACTACTAAATAATAATTATTCTCTTCTATTCCATGATCTTTTAAAAATTTAATACATTTATCTTTATCTTTAACTTTTTGATCTAAATAAGCCCCATAAGCAATAAAATTAGTATTCTTATTCATATCTTTATATTTTACATCTACATACTCTTTAATTGCCTTAGAATCACATACTACACAATCAGAATATTTTATTGAATCATGTTCACTTATTTTAAAGCATTGCTTTATCCACCAAGACCATTTATCTCTTTTCCACTCTAAACCATCAGGATTAATAATTATCTTAATTCCAAGTGAATTAAACGCTTTATAATATTTAGTTCTCATTAATGGTCCTATTTTACAGCCCAATAACATTAATATAGTATTTTCCATGTTATTGTTTTTACAATAATCAAGAAAATAATCCATTGATTTTATTGTAAAATTGAACATAGTTGCAAAACCTGCTCTTGGAACGTATAAATTAATATTCTCAATATTATTGTCAATCTTAATTAATTTATCTTCTTCTTGATTAAAAGTTAAGTAAGGAATATAAAATTTTGTTTCATCATCATTATAATTTTTTACTAATTCAGTAACGAATGTTTCCCATCCCCCATAATTAAACTTATAGCCTCGGGAGCCTACAATTATTACATTTCTTTTCATATTATTTACCTAACTTTCTAAATATTCCTATAATATATGCTAATAATAAACTTATTCCATATACAATATATAGTAAGAGTTTACCAAATATATTAACTTTATTATATTTGCTTTCATAGTACATAAGACTATGTACTAAGATTTTATATTTATTAATCCTTCTAATGCTTTTATCAACACTTACAGATAAATTATGTATTACGTCTACATTATTATCAATATAAGTTAAATATTCTTTTTCTTTTAATTTGAATCCTAATATATTTTCCTCATAATAAAGGAATGTTCCTTCATCAAAATAGTCGATATCTTTTAAAACACCAGATCTAACGATAAAGAATGATCCTGATACTGCATCTACACTTGTTAAAGCATCGTTATAATATGAATCTTCATATAAAGAAACCCTTTTAAAGAATCTTTGTTTAGTATTACTTATTGTTGCTAGTTCGGCTCCATAAGTAGGTAACTTCCACCCACGTGAGACATTGTCAAACTCATGAACTCTTGGAGCTACTACCGCAACGGATGCATGTTCATCTAAATCCTTCTTAAGATTTTCAATATCAATTTCTTCTACTGATATATCAGGATTTGATATTATTAAATAATCGGATTTGTATTTTGATTCATCATATTTTATTCCAAAGTTATTACCTGCAGCATATCCATGATTACTATTTGTTTTAATTACATCTATATCTTTAATCTTAGATAATTCCTTAAATGAATTATCTGTACTACAGTTATCAACAACAATTATATGATTAATGACTTTGTAATCTTTAATCTTATTAATCATAAGATTAGTAGTTTCAAAGTCATTATAGTTTAATATAATAATACTAATAGTACTCATGAGTCCTCCGTTTATTCTTTTTCAAATGCCTTTAAAAGTATCTTAGATTGTCCATCAGAATACTCTAAAGCTTTATTTCTTGCATTTTCTTTTATTATTAATTTGTCTTCTTCTCTCATTTTACTAACTCGTTCAATAGTTAAGGCTAAGTCTTCATAACTTTCCGGTTTAAAGAAGAATCCATTTACACCATCTTCAAGATAATCCGTTGGTCCATAGTTGTTGGAAGCAATAACTATATCTTTGCATGCCATAGCTTCTAGCCCTACTAAACCTAATGATTCACTTTTACGATATGTTGGGAAAATAAACATTTCAAGTGAATTATAAATATTAACTAATTCATCCTGACTTACTGATTTTTTAATTATAACTAAATCTTCTAAATGGTTTAATTTAATTAAACTATTTAGCTTTTTTTCCTCACTTCCAGATCCTACAAATATATATTTGTAGTTCTTGAATTCTTTTTTATCT
>CALMHN010000177.1 GCA_937863745.1 uncultured bacterium
AGAGTTCTTAGGAACTGATGTTCATCATGCAAATGATATGATGCTTGAAGAATATGATAAAACAAAACAATTAATAACCAAGTTGGTAGGACCTTATAAGTACGAAGAATTAAGTTATAAAAATGCATCATACTTATTCAAAAACTAGAATAATCTAGTTTTTTTGTCCATTTATGTATGCTATACTTTATTAAAATAGGTGGTATTATATGATAAGAAGAAAAAAGAGAACGAGGAGAAATCGTATGATGACAGATGAAGAAAAGATGGAGAAATTGTTCAATACAACTAGGATAGATCCCATTACAAATGAAAAATTGCACGTTATAAAGGCTAAAAAACCTGAGTTTTATGATGATGGTGTTTCCTTAAGAACAGAAAACATTGTTATAAATAAAGATAATATTCAGAAAAATTATGAATCAAATGATTATATTGAAAAAGATCCTAATAACATTGAAAAATACAAGGTAGATGATGATGAAGTAACACAAACTATAAATATACCAACCAAAAAAATCAATGAAAATAAAGATTCCAGTGTTGTAATTGGTTCACCAAATAAAAAGAGCAAAAAAAATAAAAAACTTCGAATTACTAGTATTATTATTTGGATAATATCTATGATAATAAATTTCTTCTTTTGTTATCTAATAATAAGAACCAACATATTACCTAATAAATATCTTATAGCAATTATTGCTTTTGTAACAATATTACTAATAATTCATGGAATATTAATTCTAAAGAAGAATAAAAAATGGATATATATATTATTTGATATTATTGCTGTAGTAATATGTTCAGGTGAATTATATATGATTCCTAAAGTTTATGACTTTGTAAACTTCCTTAATAAGAACCTAACAACTAATTATGAATATTATGAATATGATATCATTGTATCTTCTGCTTCAAATTATAATTCGGTTTCCGATTTATCAGGTGTAACTTTAGATGTTTATAATGACTTAGGTGATGATTCAACCGATATTGAAGATAATCTTAAGAGTACGATTACTAATCCAGTCATAAATTATAATACAGATGTAAATAGTATGATGAATTCAGTTATTACCAATACAACTAAGGTTGTTGTTGCAAACTCAGCTTACTATGATGCTATGCAAGATGCTGATGAGAATTATGAAAAAGAAGTTAAGATAATTGGAACAATAACCATAAAGAAAGAAAAAGAAGTTGAAACTGTAGATGTTAATGTCACAAAAGAATCATTTGCTGTTTATATAAGTGGAATAGATACAAGAACTAATTCCTTACCTAAAAAGAGTTTAAGTGATGTAAATATTATCATGGCAGTAAATCCAAATACTCATGAAATTCTTTTAATTCATATACCAAGAGATTATTATGTTCAACTTGCAGGTACGACAGGCTTAAAAGATAAATTGACTCATGCAGGAACATTTGGCGGTATTCAAGAATCTATGTCAACTGTTGAGAATTTACTAGAAATAAAGATTCCATATTATATGAGAGTAAACTTTAATGCAGTAGTTAAATTAGTAAATGCTGTTGGAGGTATTACAATTTACAATGATCAAACATTTACTGTAGTTCCTTATACAGACTCTTCATGTAAATTTAAACCCGGATATAACTTTAATGTATCTGGTAAATGTACATTAGCATTTGCTCGAGAAAGACATGCTTATTCAACAGGTGATAGACACCGTGGGGAAAATCAAGAGCAAGTAATAACAACTTTGATTAATACTTTAACAAGTTCAAAGACTTTATTAAGTGACTATGATAATATTCTAGATGCTATGGATGGAACGTTTGAAACCAACTTTAGTACAGATAGTTTAACATCATTAGTTAAAATGCAATTAAATGATATGTCTACTTGGACAATTACAAGCTATAACCTAGATGGAACAGGCGCTTATGAATATACACATAGTTATCCAAATCAAAAGTTATATGTCATGGAACCTGATCAAAAGACAGTAAAAGAAGCAATAACTAAACTTGATGAAGTTTTAGGTACTAACTAAGATTCTATTTAATTAGAATCTTTTTTGTTATATTATAAATACAAGGTGAATAATATGTTAATAAAAGGATTTAATAAACTAACATTACTTGATTATCCAGGATATATTGCCTGTGTAATATTTACTTTAGGATGCAATTGGAAATGCCCATTTTGCCAAAATTCTGCATTGGTTATTAAGCCAAGTAAAAAGGATTTAATAAGTGAAGACGAAATAATAAATTATATGATTGAAAGAAAAGGTAAAATTGATGGCATTTGTATAAGTGGAGGAGAACCTACAATACAACCTGACTTAAAACCATTTATCAAAAGAATTAAAGATTTAGGTTTCTTAGTAAAGTTAGATACAAATGGAACTAATCCTGATGTTTTATCAGATTTATTAAAAGACAATTTATTAGACTATATAGCTATGGATATTAAAAATATTAAAGATAAATATGAGTCAACCGTGGACACTCATATAAACTATGATAATATTCTTAAATCAATAAATATAATAAAGAATTCTAATATAGATCATGAATTTAGAACAACCGTTGTTAATGAATATCATACTAAAGATGATTTAGTTAATATTGCCAAATTGGTATCTCCATCAAATTATTATTTGCAGCAATTTAAGGATTCAGGCGATTTAATTGGTGATGGCTTAACTTCACATACGTCATCGTTTGTATTAGATGCCTGTGAAGCTTGTAATGAGTATACAAAAACGGAAACAAGGGGTATTTAATCACTTTACATATTAAAATACACGGATAAACGTTAATAAAAAAATTAAATTAAATAAAAGTGTAGAAAGTTGCTATTGCAACTTTCTTATTATTTTTTAAATGCTACAATGAAGATAATATATGGGAGGAATGTATATGTATAAAGTTAAAAAAAGAAATGGCGAAGTCGTTGAATTTGATATAAAGAAAATTGAACAAGCAGTTGAAAAAGCTTTTGATTCAGTAAATCATGAAACAACCCCTGATGTTCTAGAACTTATTGCTTTAAGAAGCGCATCAGACTTTGAACATAAAGTTAAAAGACATTTAGTTGATGTTGAAACTATTCAAGATAGTGTTGAACGGACTCTATCTGACTCAGGTTATGATGATGTTGCTAAGTCTTATATTCTTTATCGTAAAAATCATGAACAAATAAGAAATATGGATAAGACAATGATCGATGCAAAGAAGATTGTTGATTCTTATGTTAATATTGAGGACTGGCGTGTTAAAGAAAACTCAACTGTAACTTATTCAGTTGGTGGACTTATATTATCTGAAGCTGGAGCCGTTACTGCTAACTATTGGTTATCACAAATATATGATGATGAAATAGCTAATGCTCATCGTAATGCCGATATTCATATTCATGATTTATCAATGCTTACAGGTTACTGCGCTGGTTGGTCATTAAAACAATTAATTCAAGAAGGATTAGGTGGAATTGAAGGGAAGATTACATCAAAACCTGCTAAACACTTATCTACATTATGTAATCAAATGGTTAACTTTTTAGGTATCATGCAAAATGAATGGGCAGGTGCTCAAGCATTCTCATCATTTGATACTTACCTAGCACCATTTATAAAAATAGATAATTTGGAATATCATCAAGTTAAACAATGTATTCAAAGTTTTGTATATGGAGTTAATACTCCAAGTAGATGGGGAACACAAGCACCATTTACTAACATAACACTTGATTGGACTGTACCTAATGACCTTGCGGAATTAAATTGCTTAATAGGTGGTAAAGAAGTAGATTTTAAATATAAAGATTGTAAAAAAGAAATGGATATGGTTAATAAAGCCTTCCTTGAAATAATGATTGAAGGAGATGCCAATGGACGTGGATTCCAATATCCAATTCCAACATATTCTATAACTAAAGACTTTGACTGGTCTGCAACTGAAAACAATAAATTATTATTTGAAATGACATCTAAATATGGAACTCCATACTTCTCAAATTATATCAATTCAGATATGGAACCATCAGATGTAAGATCAATGTGTTGTCGTTTAAGACTAGACTTAAGAGAATTAAGAAAAAAATCAGGTGGATTCTTTGGATCCGGAGAATCAACTGGATCAGTTGGTGTTGTAACAATTAATATGCCAAGAATAGCTTATCTTTCAAAAAATGAAGCTGAATTCTATGAAAGACTTGATCATCTAATGGATATATCTGCTCGTTCTTTAAAAGTTAAAAGAGATGTAATAACTAAGCTTCTTAACAATGGATTATATCCATATACTAAGAGATACTTAGGAACATTTGCTAATCACTTCTCAACAATTGGTTTAATCGGTATGAATGAAGCTGGTTTAAATGCCAAATGGTTACAAAAAGATTTAACACATAAAGAAACCCAAGAGTTTACTAAAAATGTTTTAAATCATATGAGAACCCGTTTATCTGATTATCAGGAACAATATGGAGATTTGTATAATTTAGAAGCAACACCTGCTGAATCTACAACTTATCGTTTTGCTAAACATGATAAAGAAACATATCCTGATATAATTACAGCTGGCAAGGATGGAGAAGCACCATATTATACTAATTCATCACATTTACCAGTTGGATATACAGAAGATTTATATAAAGCCTTAGACATTCAAGATGAATTACAAACTTTATATACATCAGGAACTGTTTTCCATGCATTCTTAGGTGAGAAATTGCCAACTTGGAAATCAGCTATGAATCTTGTAAAAAAGATAGCATCTAATTACAAATTACCATATTATACATTGTCGCCAACATACTCAGTATGTAAGACTCATGGTTATATCTCAGGAGAGCATGACACATGTCCTAAATGTGGTGAACCTGCAGAAATCTATTCTCGTATAACAGGTTATTATCGCCCTGTTAAGAACTGGAATGATGGTAAACGTTCTGAATTTAGTAATAGAGTTTGCTATGATTTAAATAAATCTAAATTAAAAGATGATACAAGTGATAATCAAGGATCATATATGTTATTTACAACTAAGACTTGCCCTAACTGCGCTAGAGCTAAAGAATTACTTAAAGAAAGTAATATAGAATATGAATTAATTGATGCTGAGGAAAATGCTGATTTAACAACTAAACTTGGCATTATGCAAGCACCAACTTTAGTAACACCAGAAGGTAAACTTGTTAGTAATGTATCTAATATAATAAAATATCTTAATGAAAATAAATAATAATAAGGAACTACTATAAAGTAGTTTCTTTTGTTATAATAATAAAGTGAAAGAAGAATAAATATGGAATTATTATATGATGATATAAATGATGCAATAAATGATATTTATAAAGAAGCATCATCATATGCAATTAAAGGAATTAAAGATAATATAGGTGGACCATTTGGTGCCGGTATTATTCAAAAGATAAATGATAAATATAAAATAATAACAATATCTAGAAATACTGTTATTGGTTCAAAAGATCCAACTTGTCATGCTGAAGTAAATGCTATAAGACTAGCTTGCAAAAAACTTAACAAAATGACATTAGAAGATTGTATATTAGTAACAACTGCTAAGAGTTGTCCAATGTGCTTAAGTGCGTCTATCTGGGCTCAAATACCAACCATTTATTATTCAGAGTCTTATGATGATGCCTCAGAATCGGGATTTAAAGATTCAGCAATAGAAGAATATATTAAAGGAAATAATAAAAATTTAATTAATGAAATACAATTAAATAACATAGAATGTAAAAAACCATTTTACGAATGGAATAATAAAGAAGATAAAATCCAATACTAATCTTTTTAATTATTAAAATTGATATTATAATAAGTTTAGAAAGAATAATAAATATGAAAAAAATTAAAATATTATTAATAATTTTACTTGTGATATGCCCAATTTTTGTAAAAGCTGAAACATATTCCAATATGATAACAACAACATCAGAAGTAACTGTTGGAAAAATTGAAGATGCTAATCAAAGTGATGAATTAACCCTTGATGATGATGACTATAAACTATTTGCTATTGTAGGCTTTGTTATTTTTATTATATTAATACTTGTAATAAAACAAAGCATTAGGAAAAAGAAAATGAAACGTGAATTAGTTGTAAATGAAAACTTAGCTCAGGCCAATAATGAAACGCCAACAGAATTAAAGGTAGAAAAACCAATAATTGTTAAAAAGGCCGAAGATATTAACAATATTAGTATTGGAAATTTAAAAAAATAATACTCTTGCTTTTACACTTAAACGTGCTATAATAATTTTATTGGTGAACCACCGAAGGTAGTATTAAAAAAATATATCAATCTCCTTGTTAAAAATGGAAGATGCTAGGTAGTAAGTCCAAAAAATTAATAGGAGGAGATATTTAAATGGAAGAAACTGACTTTAAAGATAAAACTTTAAAATGTGCTGACTGTGGTAAAGAATTCATCTTTACTGCTAGAGATCAAGCTTTCTTTGCTGAAAAGGGTTTTACTGAGCCTAAGAGATGTAAAGAATGTCGTGATGCTAGAAAAAACAACAAAAATTCTAGAGGAAACTTTGGAACTAGAAGATTCGAAAATAAAGAAAACTAGTATATTAACATAAGAGAAATCTTATGTTTTTTTATGTAAAACATTTACCATTTATTGTTTTAATGTCTAACAATATGCTAAAGTAATTATAGAAGGTAAACATAATGAATAAAGAGGAATTTATTAATAAATATAATATGATGGAATTAACCGAAAAAGATGGCTTTGATATAGATATAGTATATGCAACACCCAATAACTTTACAAAACAAATATTATATTCAAAACCCATATGTATGCTAAGAAAATCAACCGCTGAGAAGTTAATAAACGCTAATGAATGCTTGAATAAATTGGGCTATAAAATTAAAATAATAGATACTTTTAGACCACTTGAATATCAAGAGAAAATGTTTGAAATTTATCCAAATGAAAACTATGTAGCAAATCCTGCAAAAGGTAATAACAATCATTGCAAGGGTAGTGCCGTTGATATTAGTTTATGCGGATTAGATGGAAGCAATGTGTATATGCCAACTGAATTTGATCACTTTGGCGAAGAATCATATAGAAGTTATTTTTCTAGATTACCATTACCTGTAAGAAGAAACGTCATGTTACTTGAATCAATCATGGTTAAATCAGGATTTTCTCCTTATCCTTTTGAGTGGTGGCATTTTAATGATGTTGATAACTATGATATAATACAAGATAACTTTAATTAAAGAGGAGGTATTATATGTTTCAAATAGTTTCAAAATATAAACCATCAGGAGATCAGCCTAATGCTATAAAAGAATTAGTTAAAGGCATTAAAGAAGGCAAAAAGAATCAATGCTTGATGGGTGTAACTGGATCTGGAAAAACATTTTCTATAGCCAATGTTATTGAGCAATGTAATAAACCTGTTTTAATTATTGAACCTAATAAAACTTTGGCGGGTCAATTCTATGCCGAAATGAAAGAATTGTTTCCCAATAATCGTGTAGAGTATTTTGTTTCTTATTATGATTATTATCAACCAGAAGCCTATGTACCATCAAGTGATACTTATATTGAAAAAGATGCTTCTATCAACGATGAAATAGATGAATTAAGACACGGAGCTACTGAAGCCTTACTTACTCGAAGCGATACAATTGTTGTTGCCTCTGTTTCTTGTATATATGGTTTAGGGGATAAAGAAGATTATAAAAACGAATGTCTTGTATTATCCTCAGGAGATTCCATTAAAAGAGAAGATATTCTAGAACATCTAGTTGATATGAACTATGAACGTAATGATTTAGACTTTCATCGAGGAACATTTAGAAGTCATGGAGACACCATTGATGTTGTCCCTGCAGCTGAAAAGAAAAATGGAATTCGTATAGAATTATTTGGTGATGAAATAGATAGAATATGTGAATTTGATGTATTAACTGGAAGTATCATTTCTAGTAAGAAAACCATCATGATTTTCCCAGCAACTCACTTTGTAACTAATAAAGACAAACTAGTTGAAGCATGTAATAGAATAGAACATGAATTAGATGATCGATTAAAAGAGTTAAAAGACAATGGCAAGTATCTAGAAGCAGAAAGACTTGAACAAAGAACCCGCTATGACCTAGAAATGTTAAGAGAAACAGGATTCTGTCATGGTATTGAAAATTATTCAAGACAACTTGCTCTAAAAGGACCAGGTGTAACTCCCGGAACTTTGATGGACTTTTTTCCAGAAGATTATCTATTGATAATTGATGAATCACATGTTACAGTTCCTCAAGTACGTGGAATGTATAATGGAGATAGAATGCGTAAACAAACCTTGGTTGACTATGGTTTTAGATTACCAAGTGCCCTAGATAATAGACCACTTAAGTTTGATGAATTCAATGAAAAAATAAATCAAGTAATATATGTTTCAGCGACACCTGGTGATTACGAATTAGAACTATGTAATAATCATCCAGTTGAACAATTAATAAGACCAACAGGTTTATTAGATCCACTTATTGAAGTAAAACCTTCAGAAGGACAAGTGGATAATTTAATAGAAGAAATAAATGAACGTATTAAGAAAAATGAAAGAGTATTAGTTACAACACTTACCATAAGGATGGCTGAAGAATTAACTGATTACTTAAAAAACGTTGGTATAAAAGTTGCTTATCTTCATTCAGAAGTACATACGCTTGAAAGAATAAAGATATTAAGAGATTTACGACTTGGAAAATATGATGTTCTAGTTGGTATAAATCTATTGAGAGAAGGAATTGATTTACCTGAAGTATCACTTATTGCCATCATGGATGCTAATAAACAAGGATTCCTAAGAAGTTATCGTTCATTAATCCAAATAATAGGAAGATGTGCAAGAAATTCAGAAGGTAAAGTTATCATGTATGCTGATTATATATCAGATGCAATGGATCAATCCATTAAAGAAACTGCCCGTAGAAGACAAATCCAAGATGAATTTAATAAAGAACATAATATAATTCCTAAGACAATCATCAAAGAAATACATGAAATTATTTCTAATGAAGATGATAAGATTGTTGAAAAAGATAAACAAATGACTAAACAAGATAAGGCAAAACTAATCATCAACATTGAAAATGAAATGAAAGATGCCGCTAAGAATTTAGACTTTGAAAGAGCCATGGAATTAAGAGATATTTTATTTGAAATGAAAAGCCAAGAATAAATTGAAATTAAGCATTTCAATTTTTTCTTTATCATAATAATTTGTATTTTATTTCTAAAAATAATGTGCTATTATAAATAAAGAATAGGATGGGATTGATATGACAGAGGAAAGTCGTAAAGAATTATATATAATTGGGAATTTAGTGTTAAACATATTTAGGTGGACAGCCCTTATTATATGTGTAATATTTGCAGGTTTTACGATTGGAGCTACTGTTGTATCATGCATCTATGGATCATCAAACTTATCACCTGATTTATTATCAAGAATGTTTGCCATGTATACACCTTATACAGCAGATGAGATATCTTCATATATAACTACCTATGGAATGAACAAAATAGTTGTAGGTGGAATTGGATATGGATTTGCAATGTCTCTTAACTTTGCTTTGTTATACATTATTGTAATGAAATTAAAAAAAGTTTATAAAGCTATAACTTTAGATGACAATATATTTTCTAAAGCCAATATTAATATAATTGATGAAATAATACCTTTATCATTAATATTCTCATTTGCTTATCCAATTTTAATGTTTATTATTTCTTCAACTACTAAAATGTTTGCTGAATATCAAGATTTTAGCTATGGTGGTTTAATTATACTATTTGTAACTGGTATTTTAAAAGTAATATTTGAACGTGGATATTCATTACAAAAAGAAAATATTATGCTTAATAAAGAATTGGATGATTATAAATCTGACATAACTGAAGAAAAGATTGCTGAAGCAAAAGAAGAAAAAGCACAAATAAAAGAAGAAAAAACACAAATAAAAGAAGAAGAAAAACAATCTAAAAAGAGAAGAAGAAGTCATAAAAAGACAAACAAAACTGAGAAATAAAAGAAACTGCTCTTGAGTAGTTCCTTTTTCTTATAAAAAGTGTATAATTGGAAAAGGTGAGTTTTTAATGGAAAAAATATATATATTTGGACATAAGAATCCTGATACAGACTCTGTATGTGGTTCAATAAGTCTTTCATATTTAAAAAATAAGTTAGGTATTAAATCTGAACCAAGAATTTTAGGCTCAATAAATCCCGAAACTGAATATGCTTTAAAGAAGTTTAAGACAGATGTTCCTGAATATTTAAATGATGTTAAAGTACAAATTAAAGATGTAGATTATAATAAATCTTATATGATAAATCAAAATGAAGCCATTATTGATGCTTTTAATTTGATGCATGAAGAGGGAATAACAGGACTTCCACTTGTTGATGACAAGAAAAAGTTTAAAGGTTACGTTTCCTTAAAGGAAATTGCAGCTGATATGATTTATAATGAAAATCTTAAT
The DNA here is from genome assembly GCA_937863745.1 of uncultured bacterium. Classification (GTDB taxonomy): domain Bacteria; phylum Bacillota_I; class Bacilli_A; order RF39; family UBA660; genus UBA6985. The sequence goes on from CALMHN010000177.1 coordinate 10,517, forward strand.
GTTAATACTTCATTTGATAATTTATTAAAAACCTTAGATGCAGTTGATTATTTAAAATATGATGACAATATAAATGGATATGCTTATGCTGCAACATTTGATGATGCAACATTCATTAAAGATATACCTCTAGATGAACAATCTATTTTAATAGTTGGAGATCGTGAGGCAATTATTAACTATGCTTTAAATAGTCACGTTAAATTAATTATCATGGTATATGGTAAAAGATTAACAGAACATCAACTTGAATTAGCACGTAAGAATCACATAAACGTAATTTCAAGTAGAAAATCATCTTATAAAGTAGCGCGTGTTTTATGCTTAGCTAATCCTGTAAAATCTATACAAAGAGGACAGACAACTACAACTTTTGATGTTACTGATTATTTATCAGATTTTGATGATATTACAAGTAAATTAAAACATACTAATTATCCAATTCTTAATAATAAAGAAGAATGTTTAGGAATGTTAAGAACAATAGATGCTCACAAAGTAAATCGTAAAAAAGTTATTTTGGTTGACCATAATATGATGGCTCAATCTGTTGATGGTTTAAATGAAGCTGATATTCTTGAGATTGTTGATCACCATAATATTGGAGATATTATTACATCTAAACCAATTAATTTCCGTAATATGGGAGTTGGTTCTGTTTGTACAATTATCTATTTTCTATATCAAGAATCTGGTATTGAAATACCTAGTAATATAGCAGGATTAATGTTATCCGGTATTGTTTCAGATACTTTGTTATTACAAAGCCCAACAACAACTGATGTTGATCGTAAGACGGCTGAAGAATTAGCCAGCATCGCTGGGGTGAGTGTTAAACAATATGGCCTAGATTTACTAGAATCTGGTATATCAATTGATAATCTAAATGCAAATCAAATAATATTTAAAGATAATAAAGAATACGAAGTAAATGATAAAAAGATTTTAATAGGTCAAATATTTACAACTGATTTTGAAAAAGTAAGACCACGTATGGATGAGTTAATTGAAGAATTAAACAATTTAACAATCAATCACAACTATGATGTATGTGCCTTATTCGTTACTAATTACTTAACCAATGATTCAAATGTCATCTTCTCTGATAAATCAAAAGACACATTATCTATTGCCTATGGAATAGATAATATATCTGAAGGAGAATTACTAAAAGGTGTTGTTTCACGTAAGAAACAAATGGTACCAAACATCATGGATGTTATAAGTGATTAGGAGGATAATATGAATGAGTCTGAAAATAAAAAAGTAGTCATGGATATTAATGCTGGAATAGCTAAACCAATTCCTATAAGCAATGATGATGCACTTAAGATAGCTCAAGAACAAGATTTAAATAGTCATAATAATGTGGATATAACATTAGAAGAAAAAAAGGATATCAATGAAACTATTAATGATGCTAAAACAGAAGAAATTAATATTCCTAAGTTAAATCAAGGAATAAATTCTCAAGTATCTGAAATAAATAAAGCTAAATTAAATGAAATAAATGATTTAGTAAAAGTGGTGGATGTAAAAAAATCCAATGCTAAAGTCGTAATAATATTAATAGCCTTATTAGTTATTATTGCTACCGTTTTTATTGCTATAGAAATCCCTATGATAATAAATTATAAATAAGTAATTAAGCGTTCAATTTGCAATTTGGGCGCTTTTTTGCTATAATGAAATCACGTGTGGTGCATTATGCTAGTCATTATACTGTTTGAAGGTAGGGCTAAAAATCTACCAATTGTCGAATGGCACTTCATTTCTATGCTTGGTCTGCCCAAGTCCGGGTGTTTTAATGATTTAAGGTTTAAGGATAATTGCAATGGCATGCAACTGATAATTCCTTTTATCACCGTCACTTAATAATGTGAATAATATAATAACGTACATGATGTGAGTGTTTGTTTGGAATTTAACGATTTATAGCTTAATGAAATAACAAATGCAAAAGCATATAAGAATAGTCAATTTTGTTAGGGAAAACCTCTAGCGTGTAAGTATCATGGGTATTAAGGTACGGACTAAGTGGTAATCGAGTAACTATTTAGGAAACTTGTAGTTCCTCATTTCAAAACGAAAGTGCTCAAGAGTAATCTAGAGTAGTGAGGAGAGAAATTCAACTCGACCAAAGCCGTAAAATTGATTCATGATATACCATACTTAAATACTTTAACGGGGAAAAGAATATCGTTAAAGTTTTTTTATGTTATAATTTATTAAAGGTGTATAAAAATGAATAAAAAAAGTAATTGGATTTTAACAGTATTTATCTTAACATTTATCTTATCGGTTGTTTTTTCAACTATCTCTAGCTCAATGGCGATGAGTTGTAATAACATAGTTTTAATGATAGTTTTAATGATAGTAATTGCAATAGGCATTATATTTGATATCATTGGAACTGCCTGTATCACTGCTAATGAATCAACATTTCATGCTTTGAGTAGTAAAAAGAAAACTGGTGCAAAAGAAGCACTAATGCTTATTAAAAATAAAAACAAATTATCATCTATTTGTAATGATATTATTGGAGATGTATGTGGTGTAATATCTGGATCAATGGGAACTTTCTTAGCTATCTCAATATCAACACTAACAGGCTATAATAACACAGTCGTTTCCGTTGTATTGGCAGCATTTATATCATCTGCAACAGTTGGTGGGAAAGCTATATTTAAAGTAGTTGCTATGGCAAATGCTGATAGTATTGTTTATAATGTAGGTAAATTCATTCATATATTTAAAATAGGAAAGTAGGCTATATATGAAAGCATTAATAACTGGAGCATCATCAGGAATTGGTATGGAAATGGCTAAATATTTAGCTAGTAAAAATATTGATTTAATTCTAGTAGCTAGAAGAGAAGATAGACTAAAGGCTCTTCAACAAGAATTAAAAGTAAACGTAAAAATAATAAGCTTAGATATAAGCGATGTTAACAATGATTATAAATTATATGAAATGACAAAAAATGAAAACATTGACATATTAATTAACAATGCTGGATTTGGTTTATTTGGAGAATTCAAAGATACATCATTAGATAGAGAATTAGAAATGATAGATCTTAATATAAAAGCAGTTCATGTTTTAACTAAATTGTATTTAAATGATTTTATTAAAAAAGATTCAGGTTATATATTAAATGTTGCTTCTTCAGCAGGCTTCCTTGCGGGTCCTAAGTTAAGTACTTACTATGCTACTAAAAATTATGTTTTAAAATTAAGTGAAGCAATCTATGAAGAATTAAAAATGAGTAAATCTAATGTTCATATAAGTTCTTTATGTCCAGGACCAGTTGAAACTGAATTTAATGATGTAGCTCATGGATCATTTGTTACTAAAGGAGTTAGTCCTAAATATGTTGCCAAATGTGCAATAGATGGTATGTTTAAGAAGAAAATGGTTATTATTCCAACTATGAAGATGAAATTAGCAATATTCTTTCAAAGATTTATAAGTACCTCAGCCTTATTAAAATATATATATTATTATCAAAGTGCTAAGATAGATAAAACAAAGTAATTTGACCATTAAAATAGATGGTGTTAGAATATCGAGTAGAAAAGGGGAAATATCATGGATATAGCTAAAGAATTAAATAAATTATCACTTGAATATTTAGCTCACGATAATACTAAAAATGTTTATACAACCGAAGTTATAACTAAATATATTAGTTATGATAAAGATTTAGTTGATGAACATCGTGATGAAATAAATGGTACCCTTATTAAACTTTTAAGAATACTTGAACAAGAATATAATGCTAAATTTATAGCTGATACTATTTCCAATGGAGATTTTACCGATTTAGATTTAAATATCCTAGAAAATATCATTGGTTTAGGTTATACATCAGGATTATTTGTTGATAGTATGATAGATAAATTTGATAATTCTTTAGAATTACGTGAGAAGGGTGTACTTGAATTAATAGCAAGATCAGATGAATTAAGATCTGATCCTGATTATGCTGGAAATCT
>CALMHN010000178.1 GCA_937863745.1 uncultured bacterium
TTATGATATTTGCCATCTAAATGATCTAAATTATTATACTTAGTTGCTTTAATTAACTTATTCATGCATTTATTAAATAGTTCTTCATTATCAAGTTCACTCATAAGTTTTATAATGCACTCTTCAACCTTATCTTTATAACTATCATTAAAGAAAGCAACAATTGCTAAACAGCCATTATTATCAATAACCGAACAGTTATATACTAAATTATTTTTAATTCTTAAATTATTAAATACTAAGTTATTTTCTTGACCGACTAAAAAAGAATAAATAACATCAAACATTAAAATATCTTTATATGAGTAATTCTTAAACTGATAAGCAATAAATTCCACTGATTGATCATATTTAGAATTTATCATTCCTTCTTTATAACCATCCAAAGTTAAATACTTAGGATAACTACATTTAAACTTTATATTGTCATCAAAGTTAGTAAATATTGATTTAAATGTTTTAATAAAACTATCATCATTTTTAAAGTCACCGCTTAAAACATAAAAGAACTTATTATTAAATATAGCATTGTTATAATATCTAACTAAATCATTTGGTGTAATACCTTTAACCTTCTTAATATACTCTTCTTCTCTTATATGAAATTCTTCTTTTGAATCAACAAAATTATAAAACTTTTCTTTAATATAAGCACCTATATTGCGAGGAAATCCATCTTCTTCTGATAACAAAAAATCTTTTTCATAATTAAATTGAAAACCATCTAAAACAGGATTCATTAAAGATTCATATATAAATTTTAAAGATGATTCATAACTAAAATTATCAATAAGTCCATCTTTAGGCAAACTAAAATAAACAACAACATATAACATGTCTTCAAATATTTGAAGTTTGATATCATAGTTTAAAATATAGTATTTTCGATATTCATCACGATAAATAGTATGTTTAGGATACTTTTTATTACAATTTAACATTATTCTAAATAATAATTCATAATAAATATTATCACAAAGATTATATTTTAATGGAAAATATAAATAAGCATTGCACTTATTTACACCATCAACATTCATAATTTTATTTTTACAAACCCATTCCCTCATAAATAAATCTACCTTTCTCTTTTAAAAGGTACAATTTTAGCATCAGCTTGTCCTAATAAATCATCACGCCTTTTTTTTAATAAAGCAGTTATATGATCTTTATCAAAGAATAATAAATCAGGATTTTTAATTAAATAATCAGCTTCATTAAAAGATAAGTTATTAATTTGTTCTTCCAACTCTCCCTTAAAGAAACTAGTTTTTATTCTACGCATTACACTATCAACACTTACTGCCAAAATATACTTTATTTTTTCTCTAGCACCTTCATCTGCAATAGTAAGCATATAATCAATTTCTTCTTTACTATAAGACCTAATAAAACCATATAATATTTCCTTATCAATTGGAATATATTTAACATTCTTAACAAAATTATTACATTCAGGAAATCTCATACATATCACCTAATTTAATTATACATCAAATGACCAACAATTCTAATATAAAAGATTAAATATTTATTTTCAAAATAAAAAACTAACGAATACTCGTTAGTTTAAATATACTATATGGTTGCCCAAGAGGGATTCGAACCTTCGGAATAAGTGATCCAGAGTCACTCGCCTTACCACTTGGCTATTGGGCAATTACATATAGAATTATATCATTTATTTATTATTTATCAAACATTTATCTTGAGGGAATATTGATTCTCCATTAAGTTGATCTTCAATACGCATAAGTTCATTATACTTAGCTATTCTATCAGTTCTACTCATTGAACCAGTTTTAATTTGACCAGTTGAGAATGCAACTGCAATATGAGCAATAGTTGTATCTTCTGTTTCACCAGATCTATGAGATATAACAGCTGTATAACCAGCATCACTTGCCATCTTGATAGCATTAATAGTTTCAGTTAATGTACCTATTTGATTAACCTTAATTAAAATAGAATTAGCTATTCCACGTTCAATACCTTCACTTAAAATAGCAGTATTAGTAACAAATAAATCATCACCAACAATTTGTATCTTTTTACCAAGTCTATCTGTTAATTCTTTCCAGCCATTCCAATCAGACTCACTTAAGCCATCTTCAATAGAAACAATAGGATACTTATTAACTAGTTCTTCCAACCAATCAATCATTTCAGATGAAGTCTTAGTTCCACCTTTACTCTTAACTAAATCATACTTATAAGTGTCTTTATTAAAGAATTCAGAAGCAGCGCAATCCATTGCAATAGCAATATCTTTACCAGGAACATAACCTGCAACTTCAATTGCTCTAACAATATATTTTAAAGGTTCTTCATTATCGTGAAGATTAGGAGCAAAACCACCTTCATCACCAACAGCTGTATTAAAGCCATCAGCCTTAAGTAATTTCTTTAAATTATGGAATGTCTCAGAACCCATTCTAACAGCCTCAGTAATTGAAGTTGCACCAATAGGCATAATCATATACTCTTGGAAATCAATTGGAGCATCACTATGAGCACCACCATTTAATACATTCATCATTGGAACAGGCATCTTATATTGAGCCTCGTCGTTTAGATATCTATATAAAGGAATACCTTTAATCATAGCGGCTGCATGAGCAACGGCAAGTGAAATACCAAGTATAGCATTAGCACCATATTTAGATTTATCATTAGTGCCATCAGCCTTAATCATAGCTTCATCAATACCACTTTGATCAAATATATCCATTCCCATAACACATGATTGTAATTCAGTATTAACGTTCTTAACAGCCTTTAATACACCTTTACCCATATATCTCTTAGGATCATTATCTCTAAGCTCTAAAGCTTCCCTTTCTCCAGTAGAAGCACCAGATGGAACTATAGCTCTTCCAGTTATACCATTATCAGTAGTAACTTCAAC
>CALMHN010000179.1 GCA_937863745.1 uncultured bacterium
ATTAAAGATATATCATAATCATCTTCATTTAATATTGTATCTATTATCTCAGATTCATTATTAATAACATGAATATAATTAAAAACATTAGCTACAAATTCACCTGTATATGAATTGGTCATAAACTTCAATATATTTAATACATATTTTTTATTAACAAATAGTTTAAACTTTGTATTGATTATATCTTTAATATTAAAAAACAAATCTATATGATCAAAAACAGTACCAGATGGTTGAGTAATAAGAGCATATATATTAAGCAATAGTCTACCTCCATTTGTTATATCTCAATCCACAAAAACAATTATCATTCTGGCATATTGGATTCAATGTGTATATATCATCTATAAATTGTTTTACATGAGATGGAATATAACATTTATAAACATCTTTACATACATCAGAAATACAGATAGTTTCTAAATGATGTTCTGGACTAATATTCCATCTGTATTTAAAAGAATTACAATGCATGCCTTTAAACATATTATATTGTGCTTCTCTTATTATATCACTTCTTATTTCCTTTGCACCATTCTCATCAGTAATAATAAATGTCTCATTATCTTCTAATTCTTCAGTATATATCAATTGTTTATACTCAGGTGAATATTTATATCCATGCAACTTACCTGCTTCTGTATTCTTTGATATAGATTTAAGTAGGTTAAATTTCCTAGCAAAAGTTTCAACATCTTCATAATCAGGATACACCATATATGCTATCTCAGTATCTTTTATATATTGCTCTATTTTTTCTGTCTTATAACAGAAATCATCAAAGTCAGCAAATTCTGGATGATATGATAATCTTATGCGTAGTTGTTTATCTTTTAATATATCTATAATATCTTTATATAGTTGAAAATCAGCTGAACCGTTGGACATGAGTTCAACTTTATGTACTACATCTTGGTTAGCTAATACTTTACATGTATCTATCAACTTTTCTGGATTAATTGTAGGTTCTCCACCAACTAATCTAAAGTACATACCTAATCTTTCTCTTCTATATTTCTTATAAGCATTAATAAATGTATTTATTGCTGATGGTTCTATATATAAGTTGGATAGTGCCTTTCTTTGATATGATAGCATGAATTCATATACGCTACAATATGAACAATCATAATTACACCCATATAGCATCAACAAATTGATTGTTACTATATTATTAATATTATCTTTATCAATCTTCGCTTTAACACTTTTAAGCATTATCAATATCCTTTATGAGTGAAGTATGATCATAAACACCACATCTCTGCGGATTCCTACAACAAAAAGTTTCTTTGCATATTATATATTTGTTTTTAAGTATATTAAATACATTAATAAAGTTATTATCAATAGTTATCTTGAATGCAGTATTGGTGTTTGAATTGCATCTATGTAATTTATTATCTTCAGTAATATAACATAATGTCCTAAAACAAAAACATTTTTTATTATATTGATCATGAAAGAGTCCTTTATTATCCTTTTTATCTTTATATCTAAAGATATCTTCATTATCATATACAACTGGTGCCAATTTCATTGTGAGATTAGTATGTTTGTTTAATAAATCACTAAAGTTATCTAGTAATACTTCTTTAGATTTTCTATTAATCCCAAGAAGGCACCATAAAAGAAAGTTCTTAGATTTATTCTCTGAAATTATCTTATCATATTTTGTTATAAAATCAGCCAAATCAAAATGATTCTCATGGTATGTAATACAGAGACGATGGAGTTTACTGTTTGGTATATTCAATATATCATTATAAATATCAATTGGTGCTGATAAATTAGATAGTAAATTATATCTTAACTTATTAATAGATGATAACTGTTCACAAATATAATATAATTCGGGATGTAATGTTGGTTCGCCACCAGTGATTTCAACTAAGATATCATTGGTATCATTTTGTAAGGATAATTCTTTAAAGAAATTAAGTACTTTATCTATTTTATCACGAGATGAATATTCTTTGAAAACATCATTATATGTAGTACAATAGTTACACTTAAAAGAACAGTTCTTTGTTATTTCCCAAGTAAAAGAATACGATATCATTGTAATAGATTCACCTTCTAATCATTTCTTTTATTTCCTCAATTATCATATAAGCAGAATTATCATTATTAATTAACCACATATTATTAGCTATATAACAATCTGTTACAATTGGTTCGTTTTTTCTTTCAGCTAATATTCTACCAGTTGGTACAAATATAATTTTTTTATTTGGTAATTTAGATATTTCTTCTCTATAATAATATATAGAATATAAAGCATCATCAAATGTTAGAATATCATCATCATTTATATATGATATATATTTATTATCCCATGAATGTATCATAATTATTTTTATTTTATTCGCATCCTTGTAATCATATATGCAAAAATTATATTTATCCATTTATGTTATTTATATTTTGCAATGTCTTCTTTTTGTTTATCTACTAAATATGGCAGTAAGTTAATGCCTTTATATCTAATTGGCTGACTATAACAATTACATGTATCTAGAGGACATTTTCTATGTTGTTTAATCATAATATTAAAATGCTGTAGTTTAGATTTAGACCAGCAGGAATATTTTTCATATATGAAACATGATGGAAACACATAACCTTCTTCATTGATAGTTATATTCTGAAATGAACTGGTACAATAATATCCTTTGAATGGATTGTGCTTTTGTGTTCTAATATCAAATAATGATTTAATTTCTTCATTATCATCTTCATAATGCAACAATAATTTATTATTTATAGAATTATATAAATTAAGATCAGATATATTATATAACTTAGTAATTTCAGATCCAAATAATGGTGATATTTCGATATTATTAGATTGTAAATATAATAATAGTTCTTCATTTATATTTTTTGGATCAATAATAGCTTTAGATCTTACATATATTTTATTAGATATAAGATAATTTATCTTTTGAATATATCGTTCTATATTTTCTAATTGAGACATATGAATACTCATACAAACAAATAATGTTTTATTATATTTTTTAGCTATATTATTTGCTTTCAAATATATTTCAGATTCAGCTGTGCCATTAGTAAGTATATATATATTATTTACTGATTTTCTATTTGAACATATTTCCACAATATCAAGAAAATATGGAGATAGTGTTGGTTCTCCACCAGATATGATTAGATTAGTTAAACTTTTATTATTAATATCATCAAAATATATATCCATGAAATTGTTAATAATTATTGGAGATAAATAGTGCTTACTATTGTCATTGATGTGATTATAATACAGGCAATAATTACAATGCAAATTACATTGATTTGTAATAATCAATGTAAGTGTATACTCATTATCCAATCCATATGCATATTGTATATTAGACATTTTATCTATCTCATCTTTATAAATTAGTATTTTTCAATATTTATCTAATATTAGCTGTTATATATTTAACCACATCATCATTTGGACCATACATATCAAATAAATCTTTCCACACATAACCACTAAGCATAATATATCCATTTAAATATGCATCTTCATTTAGATTTTTAAATGATTTATAACCAGTTAAATTAATTCTAGAATTAGCATATTTGGATATAATATTATTCAAAGTAAATAGATCATACTTTTTCCATGTCTTAAATATTTCATGTAAGGCAGCTGTTCTATCCCTACGTGTAAAATCATGTGTAAAAAATATAGGTATATTATTAATAGCAGAATTTATATCATATAAATCTTTAAATTTCTTATTTTGATAATTATATATCTTAATATTATATTTATCATTATTAAAATACATATCTGAATTTAATTTGAGATCATATAAATTAAATTCCAATGCTATATCAGATGCATATTTGACATATTGCATAGCAACATTGGAGACAAGGCCAGGCTCGTTTTTGTATCTTATTAAATCTGGAGATTTGGGTACAAACATAACTGAATTGAATGCTAAATTTCCACCTTGATTAATTACTATTTTCTTCAATTTATTTAAAATATTAAGCCAAGTTCCTTCATTTTGGTTCTGCATAATATGTCTGTGCTCATTATATTCAAATATACCATCAAATGCTGCTCTAATGTCACCAAGATTAACTCTACTCATTAGATCTAAAGAATCATTGTCTAGACGTAATAAATTGATAAAGAAGTTCAATTTATTTCTTATATTATGATCAATTAACCATTCTAACATTTTATGAAATCTATTTATATCTTTATTTAATTCTGTATCAAAAAACGTTATAGATATATTTGGATAGTTTTCACTCATATATTCAAATATATCTTCATAGTATTCTAAGTTCTCTAAAGAAGTAAATGAATGTAAGTTACTACCCACACAATAAGGACAACGTCCTGAACAACCATATGCTGTTGACAAATATAAGCTATTATTGCATATCTCATGTAATTCATATGGTGTGAATTCAATTTTCCATGGTTTGATAAAATAATCATGAATATCAACATATGATGTTAAATAATCTTCATTATTATTTAAAAAGTTTATTAATGTAGGCCCTATATCTCCAGAGCATCTGTGTAATTTATTACCTATGTAATACTGACTAATTTGATTAAATAATATTGTCACTGGATTGGTGGGATTATTATTTTCTCCTCCTCCAAGTAACACATGAGCATTGTATTTCTTAATCAGACTAAACATTAAAAGAAGTTGTAAAACTTCTCCAGCAAAACTAGCTTGTGAAAATAAGTAAATGTCTGCTTTAGGTATATCATCAATAACTTCTAAAAAGTCTGACGTATCATATAATTTTGATTTTTTATATTGTATAAATGTTTTATTATGTAACCATGAGCAGGATTCTAAATTATCATCTAATAGTTTATTATTAATGAAATTACTTGTTATTTGCAATAGATATTCAATGTTATGTGTAGTCTGGCATACATATAAATCCTCTTGTGGGATATCTGTACATATATTAAAATGATTATATATATCTGGCACATTTATGATGTTATTATGCATATATGGCATAATCCAATCCATTTTATAATATGCAAATCTCATTGGTAAATAATAATATGATAAATCAATATCATTATAATCTTTTGTATATAAATATTGCTTTAATTCATTAAATGCTTTAAAGGCAGTAGCATGTTGTATTATCATAACTACTTTAGACATGGAATATTCTCCTTTAAGTATAAATTAATCTAAATTTTAAATAATCATGATTATTGCACTGTTTGCAAGCGTCATCCTTTAATTTGCTATCTTTTAAATTATACCTTATAGAATTATATGTTTCACTATACCATAAGGATGACATATCATCATAATTCAAAATATTGTCAAATACAGTTTTATCCATAGCATCTATACAGCAATATCTTATACCACCATTTACATTAATAGGCAACTGAATAAATGGAAATATACATGGTTCATCTACAACATCAGAAGGACCAACATTTACAGTTCCCAATCTATTATTATAAAAAGATTTGTCTGTATTATATACTTCAGAATATCTTATATTTAATTTATTATTAATATCTCCCCAATAATCAGGAGCCTTATTATAAGATATATTATATCTATCAAATAACTGTAAGCATTTATTCTTATCATCTTCAGTGTAGAAATCACACATAAGATAATTCAATTTACTTTTTATTAACTCTTCTATTCTATCTTGTATTAAAGTTGTATTAGTAAATAATACTGTACGAAATTGAGAATAAGCATGTTTTAATTTATTAATTCTATTAAATATATTATCATCCAATAATGGTTCTCCATGACCATTCATACACACAGTAACTTTATTTTTGTTTTTAATTTGTCCAATTAAATATAATATATGATTAAATAATTCCTCAGACATTATAGTTTTATTTACTCTCCGACCTTCACCAACTGGGCAAAAACTACATGCAAGATTACAATAGTTGATAGTCTCAATATATATAATATCTAAAGATGGTAATATATTATATTTAATCATATAATTTATTAATTGCTTTCTCTTATTAATATCCTCAGCATATCTATACATATGAATAGGATATGGTATATTATATCTGTAATGAAAAGTATTCTTTATACTGTCTGGAATATTAAACATATTACTTATCAATCCTTTATTATCTGATATAAAAAATCATCATCATGCATAAATAATTCATCTTCAATGTCCTGTTTAGTTATAGATAACAATTGATCTTTATTGTCATTAATTCCAAACAAATTTAAATAATAATGTAAACCATCATCAAATGACTTTGGCTTGCTATAATAATATACTGGCTTACCAAGCCAAATCATTTCAAATATTAGTTTACCTATATTTTCACTGTATGTGCCAGTATTAGATAGATATCTCCTACAAAAATGAAACTCTTTTACTTTATATATATCTGTATTTATATTCTTCTGTTTTTTTAAATCATTATAAACATATTTAGCATCAATTGGTATATAATGTGATGATTTTAATATATGATTAGAAACTGGTATACTATAGTATTTTAACTTATTTAATCTGGTATCTGATAATTTAATATAATATTCATAAGAATCTTTCCATGGAGATATTTTAATATTAGACTTATTACATAATATTATAGCATTTTCTGGTATTATTGCAAAACAATTTTTAAAAGATTCTTCTTCATATGATTGGTAGAATCCAGCAGAATCAAACACAACAATTTTTTTATAATTTAATTTAGGTATATAATTAGAATGTACATAATAAAATGATAATAACTCTGTAGTAGTTATTAATATATCTGTTTTGACATCATCATATTGACATATATGATGATATATTATATTTATGTCTGGACAAAATGTTTTAATAAAAGTTTGATATAGTTTAAATACATTAACTATATCAGTATAACATAAAATATGAAATCTTATATTATCAAATTTTGATAGATTATAATATATATCTACTAATGTTGTGAAAGTACCACTTATATTTCTATTATCAGCCACATGCAATATATCAATCATATTAGTGTCACATCTCCATATATTTTGGTATTTCACATGTGCAATATGTACAATGAGTATTAGTACATATATAATATTTATTCCAATTTAATTTATACCAATTCCAAAATTTTTTACTCAATGCAGATTGCTTAGTAATATCAGAACATGATAATTTAAGTAGAGTATTGGGTAATATATCAATCATAGTATATTTTTTACACAACCAATTATAAAAATTACCATAATTAAATCTAGCATCTGTATATATTAACGGTTTAAATGATTTATAAACACATTCTTCTGTCTTAAAGTATAATATAGTGTAATCATCTTCATTCATATATTGTTTTAACATTTGTAATAGCCGTGTATATTTATCATTATATACCATTTTTATATATGATTTTATATTCATTTCTTTCAACTTATTGTATAACCATATAATATCATCTAGATATTGTTCTGAATTAATCATTATAATTGTAGAAAAATTAAAAGCCATATCATTAATAGTAATACATCTAGTAAAAAATTCTTTTACATTACAATGCTCTGGATGATAAGTAAATTTAATATGTAATTTTGGTATACCTTCAAATTGAACAAAATAGTCATCATATCTGTATCCATTAGACATGATGACTATTTCATTGATATTATCTGATTGTAAATATTGAACATAATCTATTAGATTATCTAATAGAGTTGGTTCTCCACCAAGCAAGTGAATATTGTATATAATATCCATATTATTGATATGATCAATAATATTTTTAAATGTTGATAAGGACATTATAGTTTTATTATCTGGATCATTGATATAACAATAACTGCATCTTCTGTTACATAGATGTGTTAAGTCAAAACTTATTTGTGGTATATAATAATCACTTAATGAGTAATTGTTATATAAAGCTAATTTAGACATCATCCCTCACTGTATCTAATGAAATACAATGGAATGCTCCAACAAACATTCTATTATGACGTAATTGAACTGGAATACATGTATATCTAAGAGAATTTAGTTTTTTAATTAATTCAGTTGAAGCTGCATTTATAATAATTTTCTTATCACCCAGTACTAATACATTAGTGCCAGTATAACGTTCCATATCATTATCATCTTGTGCTGGTATAAATTTCCACTTTTT
>CALMHN010000180.1 GCA_937863745.1 uncultured bacterium
AAGGTAACATTAAGTGTAAAATGGCTTGATGGAGATGCTGTTAAGACTAATGATGTAGTTGAAAGTAAGACTAAAAGAACAATGGTTATAAGTGTTAGTTATGATAAATATAATGAAGAAGATTTAGATGTATATAGTTCTTATTCATTAGTATTAAATACTAAATTTAATATTGATTGAAATATGTAAATAATGATTGAATAGTAAAAATAAATGTGATATTCTTAATTAAGAATAAGAAATAATATGGAGGTATGATTTTCTATGAAGAGAGAAAGAATTGTTCAAAATGTAACGATTATAGTATTAGCTGTTGCTTTAGTTGTTATGTCAGTTGGTTATGCTGCTTATTCGCAAACACTAACTATTAATGGTACAGCTACAGTAAAGGCTGCAAATTGGGATATTCATTTTGCTAATATTGATACTACCAAATCAGCTACAGGTTTAACTAATGGAGGTGCTGTTACAACTGCTCCAACTATAGATGAGGCTAAAACTACAGTAACTTGGGGTGCTAGTTTAGCATTAAACGATACTTATACATTCAATGTTGATATCGTTAATGGTGGTACTTTCAACGCTAACTTAGGATCTTATACATTAGCTGTTAAGACTGCAACTGGAACTGCTGGTGAAGCTGGTGCTATTACATGTGGAGCTTATTCAGATGTAACTTCTGGTATTACTAATGCAACTTATAAAAATGATTATTTAACTTATAAAGTTGAATATTCTGCTGTACAATTAAACACTGTTACAACTAAATTAATAACTTATTCTGCTATAGCTGCAAATGATGCATTAGCTGCTGCTTCTTATAGAACTGCAAAGGTTACTGTATCTTATACTCAACCTACAGATGCTGCTAATTTACCTAGTACACCAGTTTGTTATCAATTCACTTTAACTATGAATTATACTCAAGCTTAGTATTAAGATGAAAGTACGGATAATCCGTACTTTTATTTTTTTATTATGTATAAAAATTTGTAATTTATGATAAATTGGGTTTCATTATTAAAACAATAGTAGTATTATAAATATAGATAGTAACACACAGTTTGTGTAGTTAGGGGTATCTAGATGGATAAAAAGGGTAAAAGAAGAAGACATGGTAATAGTGTCAATGCAATACCTCAAGATATCAAGACATCTAATGTTATAGACATCAAAACGCTTGTTGATATGGCTGAACGTGATACATATACACAGGCAATTAATGTTGAAGATGTAAAGAATGAAGAGGAAAAATTAGCAGTAGAAAAAACAGATGTAATTCCTGAAGAGACAGTAGTTACAAAGATTAATAATGCTGATGATATTGTTATTGATAAACAAAAAGTTAAATTTCATATACCATTTAACTTTGTTTTTGCGTATATAGGTTTGGGTTTAATGTTCCTAATATTCTTTGTTGTTGGTATTATTCTTTATACTTTATCATCTAAGACTAGTATTTTAAGTACATTTAATTATCAAGAAAATGGTAATAGTACTTGGAAGGTTTATTATAATGCTGCAAATTCATGGTATGATGGGGCAGTAAGTTCTGATTATCGTTATGTACGTAACTTTACTAATATTGTTAAGACAAAGCTTAATTATGGACTATCGTTTTCAGATCCTGTTAGTACAAGTTATACTTATTATGTTAAATCAACTATTAGTATATATGGTTCCGATGATACTGATCAGGTTTTATGGGATAATTCAGAATATTTGGTACCAGTTACAACGAGTACTTCAGATAATGTTAGTATTATTAATTATGTAAAAGAAGTTGAAGTTGATTATCAAAAATATTATCAAGAGTATTTATCATATAAACAGGCTGCTGGTGTTTCATCTGATGCAAGAATCATTATTGAATTTGGAATTAATAGTTCTTCAACATGTGATAAATTAGATAAACCGGTGGAAAAGTCATCTAAGATGTTTGTTTATATACCTTTAAATGAGCAATCATTTGCAATTACAAGTGGTACTAGTATAGATGCTACTAAGCAGACTATTTATAATATTGATTATTCAGATAGTACTCAAGTAAAAGAAAAGATATTTGCTTATGTAAGTTTTGCTTTAGATATTATTATAATAATTGGATTAATTGCTATTAGAGTATATCAAGTTAAGACAAGTAATATATTTGTTAGAACATTTAATAAGATTGTTAATTCTTATGATAATGTAATAGTTAATGTAAATGAATTACCTGATTTAACAGATAAGAATGTTATTGAAGTATCTTCATTTGAAGAATTAATGGATGCCCAGATGGAAGTTAGATATCCAATTAGTTGCTTAGAAACTATTCCTCAAAAAGAAGCAGTATTTGTACTTGTTCAAGATGACTTAGCTTGGAAGTTTATACTAAAAGAAAAAGATTTAAAGAAGAAAAAGAACTAGTAAATCTTACTAGTTTCTTTTATTATTAAGAAGAGAAGTGATAATATGAGTACTAATAAAAAAATATATTTAGCTGAAGTTATATTATTAGGTTTTATTTTGTTATTAAAGTTTGTTCTTGTAGGATCAATGCTTAAATATTATCAATTAATTAATGCTTTATTTTGGATAATATATACTTTAGTAGTGGTTAAAGTATTTGG
>CALMHN010000181.1 GCA_937863745.1 uncultured bacterium
TTCTTCCCCTCCTCCGCTTGGTTGATGATTTACTCTTATTCTCATTTCCTCTACCTCCTTCATTTTTGATGTTCAATAGTATTATATACCATGGGATCTATGTCTCGAACATATTCGGTTATTGTGTCTAAGAACATTTTTTCATATAAATCTGGGTTATATTCTGACAAATAGAAGACCGATGGGGGATCGTCATCATCATATTCCGTATGATACCATTCATAAAAGTCTTTAATTTCACGAAGTGACATTCCATAATCATACATAAACCTAATGGCATCTTCACCAACCATTCGATCTAATTCATCACTAATCACAGTTGGGTCATTATTAAATGATGCAATTAAAATTGCATCACCAGTATATACTTCACCGGCTATAGTATTTCCGCCCACATCCTCAGAAATAACAACATCGCCATCAGCATACAAATATACTGTAGTAACCAATCCAGTTTCATACGATGTAAACGCTGCATCTAATATTGCATCTTGTAATTCTTCCCGTTTTTCTTCAATTAAAGATATCCACTCTTGATTTGTCACGATTTAAGCGTATTCCTCTCTTTATAATAGAGAGAAATATCGCATCCACATCCTTTTACATAAAATTATTCAATTTGGTATAAATAAAGAATTCCATCAAACAATCGATTTTTAAAATCTATATTATATATTGTCCTACCAATTATATATGTTCCGATTAATTTTTTCAACGTTTTATTCTTTTCAGTTTTAACATTTACAATTCTACCCTAACTAAACTATGTTGACATATAAGGATTCGGAATTGTAATTGCAATATTATTCTAATTGATAAGGTTTTTATTCTTCAAATAATAATATGATGTATTTTTAGCCATATAATCCATTTCCTATAATAAATGTAAATATAAATCATTATCCGCAATTTTATTCATATCTGCAATTGTAGGAACATTTAATTCGTCAATTGATTTATAATACGGTGGTGCAGCCAATTTATTTTTTGATTCTGTTTGAATATTCTAAAATGTTTTCATAAACATATTATTATATCTTAATGCACCTATATTACTTGTTATTTCTTCATTAATCAAATATAATATAGACTTAGTTTTATCATAAAACATATTATATTGTTCATCTTGCATAGATTTGCCTATTATCTATGTAATTATATCAGAATCAATTGGATTCTCAGTTAATTTAACAATATTAGTAAAATATAATATTTTTTTTAATGTTGTAAACAATAACGGAATATTATATTCAGAAGACGATAATTTAGATTTTAATTGTCCTATTATATTAAGAATATTAACTCCTTTAGGAAAAACAATTTTGCTATCTTCTACCAATTTGTTATTAAAATCTGGCAAATATAAAGTATCAATATTAATATTCTAAGTTTTAAAATAATTTTTAAAAATATCTGTATATGTAGTATATACATTTGTATCATATGAATACTATCTATTCATCTATACAATGGTTTTAATCTAATTTTCATGAATCATGTCTAATGTCATATTAATATATTTATTATTTTCTAGTGTCTTTATATGTATATCATATATATAATATTTGCCACTAATATTTTCATTCTGTGTAATACTGATATCAATATCACATTCAATTGGGAGGTTATTAGTTAAATTATAGACAAAATTATTAGGATTATCCATTTCAAAATTTGGGAATGTAAGATTCATAGACTATATAGGCTAAAACTTAAAAATACTCTCATCAAATGAGATCTAATTTATATTAATATTTTTATATTCATATATATCATTTAATGTAATTTTATATTTAAAAAATATCTTCTCAATTGTTAAAGTATTTGCCATTTATTTTAAGACAATTATCTCTTAATTATAAGAAACAATTGCCTTTCCTCCTCTTTTGATAATATTAGTAACCACGTGCTGGTAAATAATTAATATATTCCACATTTATATAATCCATAAAATCTTCTATATCTCCTATTGTGGGCAAATATACTTCAATATTTGATCTGTCGTCCCATAAATATGTGCCTAAAAATAATGGTATAATCCATGCATATTCATAAGTATTATACACATAATATGAAATTAAATCATATCTACCAACCATATCAGGTGTAATAGTATATTTTATAAAATTTCTATGCTATGTAAAATCATTATAAAAATAAAATATCTACAATTGTTTTATATCAATATCAGTATTTTTATATA